>CAZUYG010000731.1:0-2513 GCA_964624265.1 uncultured Candidatus Odyssella sp. | reverse complement strand
GGGCAATGCGCATTGGCACACGGCGCGGCTCGTGACGGCGTTCAGCACCGACCCGGCCGAGGTCGACCGCTTCGTCGCGGCCGCGCGCGCCGCGAGCAGCGGCCGCAAGGCGAAGCGGCCGATGTCGTTCCTGCCGCGCTTCTGAGCCGGCGCGCGGGGAAGCGCGCGATCGGGCGCGCGTATCAAGGGCGATCCGCCGAGCCTGCCATGCGCCCAGCCCGCATCCTCTCCGCCCTGCTCCTTCTCATTCTGCCGTCCCTCGCGGCCGCCGAGGCGCCGCGATCCGGCGAGCGCCCGTTCGCGGAGCGCCTGCCGCGCGCGTGGTGCGGCGTGTTCCGCTGGGACGGCGATGCGCGCGAGCAGCACGTGACGATCAGGTTCGGCCGCTTCGCCTCGCGCGCCGATGGCGCGATCGAGGCCGAGGGTCCCGGCCTCGTGCGCTACGAGGACGAGGCCCCCGAGCAGGGCGTCCGCTTCCGCATGCGCGCCGTGATCGATCCCGCCACGCGCCGCATCGAGATGTTCGAGCGCATCGACGTGCCGCGCAGCGATTACGTTACCGACGGCTCGCACCTCGGCACGCTCGCGCCCGACCTTCAGTCGATGAGCACCGTCTGGACGACGCGCGGCACCGGACGGCGCGGATCGATGCGGCTCAACGCGCGCCCCGACGAGGC
Organism: uncultured Candidatus Odyssella sp.; assembly: GCA_964624265.1. Taxonomy (GTDB): domain Bacteria; phylum Pseudomonadota; class Alphaproteobacteria; order Bin65; family Bin65; genus SBBV01. The sequence goes on along the minus strand of CAZUYG010000731.1, from coordinate 1,836 downwards.
CGATCTCGCAGCGGGCTGCGCGCCGCCGGCGAGCCGCGCGCCGGGGTCGCCTCTCCATAATTCGTTAATACGTTTCGCCGCGCTGACTTCGGCGCGCAAGTTTGCCATCAATTAACCCAACTGCTGCATAACCTCGGCGGGGTTCCTCCCCCGACCGGCTGTCCGCGACCGCTGCCGCCAACGAGAAGACGATGATAAAGCTGATCGCCATCATAATCGCCGCCACGTCGATCGCGTTCGCCACGAGCGAGCCGGCGCAGGCCGTGACCGACCTCTGGGCGCTCAACGACCACGGCGAGCCCGCGCCGATGAAGGGCTTCCCGAGCAAGGTGCGCGTCTACTCGGCCGAGGAGCACAAATCGCTCAACGCCGGCCTGCAGCGCACCTATTCGCAGCGCAAGGTTTTCTGCAATCAGGAATACATGCTTTCGACCGCGCAGGTGCGCTGGCTCGTGATCCACGGCAAATCCAAGCACCGCGTCGTGCTGCGCGAGCGCCTGCCGAAAGGCAAGTTCCGCAACGTCTGCTGAAATCCGCGCGAAGACCGCCCTGCGCGATTGTGGCGCGCGAACCTTGTGCTAAGGTTTCGTGACGCCATCGGGGTGATGCGCATGGGCTTGCGGCGTCTGCTGACGAACCTCGTGATTGCCGCGCTTCCGATCGTCGCGGGCGCGCACGCCGCCGCCGACGAGAAAGACGATCCCCTCCGCTGGCTGCACGCGCAGCCGCTCACGCTGTTCGATCTCGGCGTCATGCGCCTCGAGCGCGACGTGCATGCCGCCGCGCCTTGGCTGGCCGAGGCCGAAGTCGGCGGCGAGCCGGTGCTCGCCGGGGTCCGCTACGATTTCTGGCGCCGCCGCCTTCTCGTCTATGTCTCGCTGCACCGGCCGCGCACGGAGCGCACGGAAGCCGCCTGCGTCGCGTTGTTTCGCCGTCTCGTCGACCGCATGCTGGCCCGCGCGCCCGAGGGGCCCGGCCGGGCCGCATGGTATCTCGAAAAGGCCTTCGTGCCGGTCGGCCGGGAGCGCGCCGTGCCCGACAGCTTCGGCCAGCGCCTGCTGCCCATGGTCCATGCCGAAATCACGCTGCGCGCCCGCTCCGACGACGCGCGCGCCGCCGAATCCGGGCGTATGACCTGCAGCGGCCGCCTCGACGCCGCCGATTCGGAAATCGAACGGCAGTTCGTGAACTGAGCGGCTGCGCGTCCTGCCGCATCCTGCGTTCGCAGCCCCGCCCTTGCGCGACGCAGGGGCGCGGGCTAGATCATGGTCTCCGCGCCACGCCCCCATCGTCTAGTGGCCCAGGACGCCGGCCTCTCACGTCGGTAACAGGGGTTCGAATCCCCTTGGGGGCGCCAGCCGCGCCGATCCCCAATTCCACGCATTGCCACTTGCGCCCGTGCAGGGTGCGGGCCGCTGGCCATTCGGTGATCGACATGATCCGCCGGCCCGCGCGCAACTGGACGCACGACGCGGCGCCGCTCTAACGTGCCCGCCGGCGCAACATGGGGCGGATCATGAAAATCGTCGGCGCAGTGGGGCTCGTCGCACTTCTCGTCACTCTTGGCGGCTGCGGCGAAGATCCGAAGGCTTGCTACGAGAAGGGCGACGCGAAGGCGTGCCAGGCCATCTGCGAGACCGGCAAACAGGACGCGGTTCCCGCGTGCTACGAGATCCGCGCGCGCGAGACCCTGGCCTGCGCCGAAGGCAAGGGCGACTGCGCGAAGGGCTGCGCGAACTGGAAGAACGCGAAGCTCAGCTCCGACACGATCAAGAACGTCTACATCGCCAAGCTCGGAACCGACGCGAAGGTCGCCGCGCTCGAGCAGAAGTGCAA
>CAZUYG010000730.1:0-2527 GCA_964624265.1 uncultured Candidatus Odyssella sp. | reverse complement strand
CCGCGTTCAACGTGGCGATGAGCGGCGGGCAATACCGGCATCCGAAAGGCCTGTTCTACGGCGGCACGGCACCGACATGGTCGCATCGCACGCAGGCCGCGATCATCGCCGACTACGGCATGAAGAGCCGGCGCCGCATCGCCGTGCTCGACTATCACACCGGGCTCGGCCCGCACGGCTACGGCGATCTGCTGTGCGCGCACATGCCCGACACGAAATCGGCCGCGCTGTCGCGCAAGCTCTACGGCGACAATCTCAGCGAGCCGTTCGGCGGCAAGACGAACGCCGGCCAGGCGGCGCCGGGCGCACGGCACGGCTTCGCGAGCGTGCTGTGGGAGCGCGAGCTCGGCGGCAAGGTGAGCTTCATCGGCATCGAATACGGCACCTATCACAGCCTCGACGTCGTGCGGCCCGCGCTGATCGGCGATCACTGGCTGCACGCGCAAGGGCCGGTGCGCTGGAACGCGCCGGAGACGCGCCGGATCAAGGCCAAGCTGCGGAAGGCGTTCTATCCCGACACCGACGGCTGGCGCGAAGCCGTGCTCTGGCGCAGCCGGCAGTCGATCCGCATGGCGGCGGAGGGCTTGCCGCGCGCTTAGGCGGCGCTCAGTGCTGGTGATCGCCCGGCGACAGAGCGCCGGCTTTCTCGACGCGCGCTTCGATCTCGATCGTGCCGGCGCGTTCGAAGGTGAGCGCCAGCGCGATGCGCTCGCCCTCCTTGAGCGGGCGCCGGAGGCCGATCAGCATCACGTGCAGGCCGCCGGGCTTGAGCTGTACCGAGGATCGGCGTTTCAGCTCGAGTTCGCCGACAGGGCGCATCATCGCCATGCCGCCCTCGATCTTCGTCTCGTGGATCTCGGCCCGTTCGGCCACGGGCGACGCGATCCTGATCAGCGTGTCGGGCGCGTTGCCGTTGTTCCGCAAGGTCATGTAGGCGCCGCCAACCTTCACCGGCGTGGCGCGCGACCAGGGCTGCTCGATCACGATATCGCCGAGCCGGTGGAACTCGTGCGCCGCCGTCTGCGTCCCGGCCAAGAGGGGCGCGACGGCGAGGGCGGCGGCGAGAACGGCCAAACGCATGTGAGCCTCCGAAACGGGCGCGCCCCGCTCGCGCCAACCGTCGAAATTGCTGCAGCGCCTAGAGCGGGCGCTTCAGGTCGGCCGGCAGGTAGGATTGGTCGATGAGCGCGTTCCAATCGACCTTGTCGGCGTCGATCACCTTGACCAGGCGCAGTCCCAGGATGTTCGCGGCCAGGCCTTCTTTCGTGAAATCGCCGCGGCTCCAGTATTTCTGCTCCGCCATGCGCGCGATCACCTGCTCGAGCAGCGGCAAGGGGATACGCGAATAGGCCGGGGCGATCAGCGCCGCGGCGGCCTTGGGATCGGCGTAGATGTCGTCCACCGCCTTGCGGCGCGCGGCGATCACGGCGCGAATCTTGTCCGCGTTTTTCTCGGCGTAGGCGCGCGTCGTGAAGCCCACGGTCTGCGCGAGGCGCGGGATGTGTTTCGACAGATCGACCACGACCTTGTAGTTCTTGGCTTCGCGCGAGAACAGCGGCTCGCCGAGGATCGTGGCGACGACCGATCCGTTGCGCAGCAGCACCAGCCCTTCGTTGATGCCGCCGGCGGCGACGAGCGTGACCTTGTCGATGTCCACGCCGGCGTTGGAGAGCGCCATCTTCAGCATGAACTCGCTGCCGGATTTGGGCTGCGTGATCGCCACCTTGGCGCCGGCCAGCTCCTTGATCGACGCGATCTTGGAATCCGGCATGCCGACGAAAACGGCGTCGGCCGCGCTGTCCACCGAGGCGTTGACGATGACGACGTCGTTGCCGGCGTTCTTGGCGGCGATGATCGGCAGGATGCCGGCCTCGCCGTAGGGGAAGCTGTTCGCCAGAACGTTGCGCACGGCGGTGCCGCCGCCCGGCGAACTGATGATGCCGTCGATCTCGACGCCATTGGCCTTGAAGTAGCCTTTGGCCATCGCGAGCGCGAACGGCATGCCGTAAAGGCCGGCGCCGTAATGCGTGATCGGGATGCTCTCGCCGGCGCGGGCGGGCAGGGCGGCGGCAACGAGCAGTGCGGCCGCGGCAAGCGGCTTCAGGCGTGCGAACATGTTTCTCTCCCTCGGACTATCGGTCAGGCGGGCCGCGTCAGGCCGCGACGCTCGTCTTGCGGCGGTTGCGCTCTTCGAAGAACGCGATCTCCTCGGCCGAAAATACGGGCATGGAGATCGTCAGCGCCACGAGCCCGCCGTCCGCGGCGAGCTCGGCGCTCTCGCCGGCCGAGAGTTCGACCAGCGAATGCTGGCGCACCGGGATTCCGCCGACACTGCCGGCCCCCGCGGTCACGAACAGGAAGCGCGGCGCGGCCGGCGCCGTCTCGGTCGCGCGCGCGCCGGCATCGAGCTTCACCTGCGCGATCTCGATGCGGCGCTCCGAGAAGCTGCCGATGTGCCGCCGCGCCACGCCAGGCGCGCCGGCTTCCGGCATCCAGGGATAGTTGTCGGGGTTCATCAGCACCGGCG
>CAZUYG010000729.1:0-2528 GCA_964624265.1 uncultured Candidatus Odyssella sp. | reverse complement strand
AGATAGGGATCCTGACGCGCGGCGTAGAGCATGTCCTGCTCGCCGAGGATCTGCAGGAACTCGAACAGGCCGCGCGCCGAGATGCCGGCGCGGTCGAGCACCGTCAGCGCGAAGGCGTCGGCCGCGCTCTCCTGCGTGCGCGTGAACTGGTAGAAGGCGCCCTCCGTCAGGCGCTGGCCGAGCGCCTGGCCGGCCACGGCCACGCGCCCGTCGCGCGCGGCCACCGCGGCGCCCATCGACAGGATCACCGAAATGATCTGCTTGATCTGCGCGTCGGCGATCTCGCGCTGCAGGCGCACGAGGTGGCCGCCGACGATGTGGCCGGTCTCGTGCGCGATCACGCCGATCACCTGGCCGCCGTGCTCGGCGCGCATCAGCAGGCCGGTGTTGATGAACATGTGCCGGCCGCCGGCGACGAACGCGTTGAGCCGGCTGTCGTTGACGATATGCACCTGGATCTTCGCCGACGAGAGCCCGGCGGCCTGGAAGATTGGCGACGAATAGGACCGGATGGTATGTTCGATCTCGGCGTCGCGGATCAGCGGAAGGCCGGCGCCGCGGTTCTGGGCGGCGGCCGGCGCGGCCGGCGCCGCGGCGGCCAAGACCGGCGCAAGCAGGAAGGCGAATCGGATTTTCATAACGGCGATGGCTCGCTCCCGAACGGCCCCGCGGGCCGGCCCGAATTCCCGAAAGTTATCGCGTTCGAAATGCGGCATTTCCGGGGCGCCGTCCCGCGAGGCAATGCCGCGGAAAGGTGCGGCGTGGCGTTGAAGCAATCCAGGCGCGGCAGCATTCCTCCGTTCATCGTAATGGATGTGATGCGGGCTGCCAACGCGCGGGAGATCGCGCGCGGCGACGTGATCCATCTCGAAGTCGGCCAGCCCTCCACGCCGGCGCCGCAAGGGGTGCTCGCCGCCGCCGAGCGCGCGCTGCGCTCCGACAAGCTCGGCTACACCGACGCGTTCGGCATTCCGCCGCTGCGCCGCGCGATCGCGGCGCATTACCGCGCGTGGTACGGCGCCGCGGTGGCGCCCGAGCGCATCGTGGTGACGACCGGCTCCTCGGGCGCGTTCCTGCTCGCCTTCACCGCGGCGTTCGACGCCGGCGACCGCGTGGCGATCGTCGAGCCGGGTTATCCCTGCTACAAGAACATCCTGCGCGCGCTCGACATCGAATGCGTGGCGCTGCCCGGCGGCGCGGCGACGCGCTATCAGCCGACCGTCGACCTGCTCGAGAAGCACGGCGGCAAGCTCGACGGCCTCATCGTCGCCAGCCCCTCGAACCCGACCGGCACGATGCTGTCGCCCGACGAGCTGGCGGCGCTCGCGCGCTATTGCCGCGCGCGCGGCATCCGGCTCGTCTCCGACGAGATCTATCACGGCATCACCTATGGCGGCGTCGCGCAGGCGACCGCGGCGGCGCTCGATGCGGGCGCCATCGTCATCAACAGCTTCTCGAAATATTTTTCGATGACGGGCTGGCGGCTCGGCTGGATGGTGGTGCCGGAGGACTTGCTGCGTCCGGTGGAATGCCTCGCGCAGAATTTCTTCATCTCGGCGCCGGCGATCTCGCAGCACGCGGCGCTGGCGGCGTTCGACTGCCGCGACGAGCTCGAGGGCAACGTCGCGCGCTATGCCCGCAACCGCGCGCATCTGCTCGCGCATCTGCCGAAGGCCGGGTTCGACCGGCTCGCGCCGTCCGACGGCGCCTTCTACATCTACGCCGAGATCGGCCGCCTCACCAACGACAGCCAGGAGTTCTGCCGCCGCATGCTCGACGAAACCGGCGTCGCGACGACGCCGGGCGTCGATTTCGACACCGGCCGCGGCAGCACGACCCTGCGCATCTCGTTCGCCGGCTCCGAAGCCGACATGGCCGAGGCGACGCGGCGGCTCGAGGCGTGGAAGCGCTAGGCGGGCGGCCTCAGCCGCCCGGCGGCGGGCGCAGGCGGTCGGTGCCGAGGAAGAACCGCCGCGCGTGCGCCGCGATCTGCCCGTCCGTCGGGTGATCCGCGCTTTCGACGCCGACGACGCGCGTGAGCAGCCCGGGATGGCGCTCTTTCAGGTGGCGCATGAATTCCTGCTTGGCCATGCCCGGGCCGACGACGAGCCAATCGTGCGCGTCGCCGAGCGCGGCGATCACGTCGTCGAAATAGTGCGGATTGTCGGGCGCGTGGCTGCCGCTGCGCGAGCCGGCGCGATGATGGATGTGCTTGGCGCGCTCGAGCAGGTGGCCCGATCCCGTCGCGTGCACGTGCAAGACCTCCGCGGCCTTGTCGCGGGCGAGGTGCAGCACGTGCGCCTCGCGATGATCCAGCCAGACGACGGCATGATAGTGTCCCAAGGTTTCTGCTCCTTCACGATGCACGATCCGGCACCGTATCCGCATCGTTTCGGAGGTTCGCGCCATGATCTAGCGCAAGGCCGCGCCGCGAAATCGCGCGCAGCGGCCGCGCGGCGCGTAAGCTCTTAAGCGCCGCGAACAACCCGTCGCCGCGCGTGATCATGCGGTGCCCCGGCGCGTCGAGC
>CAZUYG010000728.1:0-2529 GCA_964624265.1 uncultured Candidatus Odyssella sp. | reverse complement strand
AGAACGAAGCCGGCCGCAACCGCGGCATCGACGGCACTGCCGCCGGCGGAAAGCATGTCGCGGGCGGCAAGCGCCGCGCGCGGCTCGTCGGCGACGACACCGCCAAGGAAACCGCGCACGGATCCCACGACGCCCGGCGTCTCCTTCGAACCGCCGAACCAGCCGCAGCCCGACAGCATCAGCACCGCGGCCACCGCCGCCACAATTGCGCCACGGCCGTGCGATTGATTTCGGGGGAGCGCCGGCTTAGCCTTGCGCGGGACCACGGCGGACATCTCGAAACGCTTCATCCGCAGGAAATACGCCATTCTCTGGAATTCCGCCAATCTCCGCTTCGCGCCGTCCCTGCGACGCGCCGCAAGCATTCTCGTCGCGGCGGCGCTGGTCGCCGCGTCGGCGCTGCTCGCGCGCGCCCAGCAGCAGCGCGTGAGCTTCGTTCGCGATGCCGAGACGGAAACTATCATCCGCACCTACGCCACGCCAGTCTTCCGGGCTGCCGGCCTGAACCCCGCCGACATCACGGTGCACATCATCAACGACAGGTCGCTCAACGCGTTCGTGGCGCTGGGCCTCAACATGTTCTTCCATACCGGCCTGCTGCTGCGCGCCGACAGCCCGAGCCAGGTCATCGGCGTGATCGCGCACGAGACCGGACATATCTCGGGCGGCCATCTCGCGCGCCTGCCGCAGGCGATCCAGAACTCGTGGGAGACGATGATCATCTCGCTGCTGGGCGCCGCCGCGGCCGCCGCCGCGAAATCGGGCGATGCGGCGATGGCCTCGATCATGGCCGGCCAGCAGGTGGCCGAGCGGCAGTTCCTCAGCTACAGCCGGGCGCTCGAGGCGTCCGCCGATCAGGCCGGTGTCAGCTTCCTCGACCGCACCCAGCAGTCGGCGCGCGGCTTCCTCGAGTTCCTGCAGATCCTGCAGGACCAGGAACTGCTGGTTGCCGCCCGGCAGGACCCCTACATGCGCACGCACCCGGTGACGACCGAGCGCGTCAATTTCGTGCGCCATTTCGTCGAGACGTCGCGCTATTCCGATGCGCCCACGCCGCCCGCCCTGATCGAGATGCACAAGCGCATGCGCGCCAAGCTGCTCGGCTTCACCGATCCGCCGCGCGCGCTTCAGAAGTACAAGGACAGCGACACGTCGATGGAATCGCGCTACGCGCGCGCCTTCGCATATTACCGCCGCGGCGACATGATGCGCGCGATCCCGCTGGCCGACGCCCTGCTCGCCGGCAGCCCGAACGATCCCTGGTTCAACGAGACGCGCGCCCAGTTCACCTACGAGAACGGCAAGCCGCGCGACTCGATCCCGTATTATGAAAAGGCGGTGGCCGGCGCCCCCGGCAATGCGCTGCTCCTGATGGAACTGGCCGCCGCGCAGATCGCCACCGAGGACAAGGCGCTCAACGCCGCCTCGATCGGCAATCTCGAGAAGGCGCGCGCCGGCGAGCCCGAGAATGCCGAGATCTGGCGCCTTCTGGCGGTCGCCTACGGGCGCGACGGCCAGCTCGGCATGTCCTCGCTTGCGCAGGCCGAACAGGCGATGATCCTTGGCCGCCGCGTCGACGCGCGCGCCTTCGCGGAGCGCGCCGAAAGGTTGCTGCCGCCGGGTTCGCCGCATATCCTGCGTGCACAGGACATCAAGTCCGCTGCCGAAAGACTTCCGCCCCAGGGTCGCCGCGAATGAAATTTCCAGTCCTCGCCATCGCCGCCGCCCTGCTGCTTGCGGCCTGCGCCGGTCCCACGCCGCGCGCCGTCATCGTCGACGGATCGATCAAGATCCTCGACCGGGGTGTGCCGGGCATCCAGCCGGGTGCAGCCAGCGGCGAATGGATGGTCGTGCGCGGCAACAGCGACGGCCAGCTCAACGTGATGAACCTGCAGGGCGCCATCGTCGTGCGGCCGGATTCGCCGGGCGGCGCGTGGATGGGCCGCCGCGTGGCCACCACCGTAGGCGCCACGCCGTTCCTGCGCTGGAGCTGGTATCTGGAGCCGCAGCAGTTTGCCGGCGGCCCCGGCGACGGAACCGAGCGCGGCGTGCGCATCGTCATCTTCTTCCGCAGCGTCGAGCGGCCGTCGATCGAGCGCTACGCGGGCTGGGTCGGCGTGCCGGGCCCTGAATGGGACCGGTTCGTGGAATTCGACTTCGGCGGGTTCGGCGCGCCGCGGATCGAGGAGGCGCGCCTCGCCAAGTGGGTGTCGGACGATGCCGGACGCAAGCTTATGCTGCGCGAACCGCGCGCCGGACAGGCCGGGCTTTGGCACTCTGAGGCGGTCGACCTGAACGAGGTGCACAAGCATTTCTGGCCCAACGAGGATCCAGCGAAGGTGCAAGTCGTCATGGTCGCCGTCGGCGGCCTGCGCGCGGCGATCCCGGCCGAGGCCTCGCCCGCGATCGGCTATCTCGCCGACGTCTCGCTTTCCAAGTGACGATGCGCAGGTTCTTCCTCGCCCTCGCCGCGCTTGCGGCGCTGTTCGCTGCCCCCTTCGCGCACGCTCAGGAGCCCTTCACGCCTGC
>CAZUYG010000727.1:0-2535 GCA_964624265.1 uncultured Candidatus Odyssella sp. | reverse complement strand
GGCGGCCTTCATCGCCGAGCCAATTCTGTCGAGCGGCGGGGTGCTCGATCTGCCGCCGGGCTACCTCGCGGCGCTGCGGGAGCATTGCCGCGCACGCGGCATGCTGCTGATCCTCGATGAGGCGCAGACCGGCATCGGCCGCACCGGGCAGATGTTCGGCTTCGACCGCGACGGCGTCGTGCCCGACATTCTCACGCTGTCGAAGACGCTCGGCGCCGGCCTGCCGCTCTCGGCCGTCATGACCAGCGACGCGATCGCCGCCGCCGCCGACGAGCGCGAGTTCCTGTTCTACACGACGCACGTCAACGACCCGCTGCCGGCGGCGGTGGGCGTCAAAGTGCTCGAAATCGTGCAGCGCGACGGGCTCGCCGCGCGCGCCGCCGCGGCCGGCATGCGGCTCACGGCCGGCCTGCGCCAGCTCATGCAGCGCCACGCCTGCGTCGGCGACGTGCGCGGGCGCGGCCTGCTGATCGGCCTCGAATTCGCCGGTCATGGCGGCAAGAGCGCGGGCGAGGTTTCGGAGGCGGTCACCGCCGCGGCGTCCGACCTCGGGCTTTCGGCCAACATCGTCCGCGTCGGTGCCAGCGACGGCACCATGCGCATTGCGCCGCCGCTGACCGTGACGGAGTCCGAAATCGACCTCGGCGTCGAGCTGCTCGACAAGGCGATCCGCCGCGCGACGGCCGCCTGATCGCATGAGCGCGCTGTTCACGGGGCCGGACGGGAAGCCGCGCTGCCGCTGGTGCGGCGCCGCGCCGGAATTCCTGCATTACCACGACACCGAGTGGGGCTTTCCGGTCGCCGACGACCGCCGCCTGTTCGAGAAGCTCAGCCTCGAGGGCTTCCAGTCGGGCCTCTCGTGGCGCACGATCCTCGCGAAGCGCGAGAATTTCCGCGCCGCGTTCCACGGCTTCGAGATCGACCGGGTCGCGCGCTTCACGCAGCGCGACGTGGAGCGCTTGCTCAAGGATGCGGGCATCGTACGCCACCGCGGCAAGATCGAGGCCGTGATCAACAACGCCAAACGCGCGCAGGAACTCGCCAAGCGCGAGGGCTCGCTCGCCGCCTATATCTGGCGCCACGAACCCGATCCGAAGAGCCTGGGCAAGCCGCAAAGCGCCTCCACCTCCGCCGAGTCGATCGCGCTGTCGAAGGATCTGCTGAAGCAGGGCTGGAAATTCGTCGGCCCGACCACGGTCTACGCGTTCATGCAGGCGATGGGACTGGTGAACGACCACGTCGAGGCCTGCACAATCCGTGCGCAGGCGGAGCGCGCGCGGAAAGCCTTCAAGCGGCCCTTGCGCTGACGGGCGTTGTCTTCGCGCCGCGCGGCGCTGTAAGACCCTGCGCATGACTCCGAAGACACGAGCGGCGCGCGTCGAGCTTTACCGCCGCGTCCACGAAAATTTCCAGGCGCCGGTCTCGCAGTTCGACTGCGGCCGCAAATGCGCGCCGCACAATGGCGGCGAGCCCGTCTGCTGCTCGACCGAGCATGCCATTCCGGTCGCCGACAAGCCCGAGTTCGACCTGCTGCGCGCGCGCACCGATCTCTGGCGCCGCTACACGCCCACGGATGCGCAGGCGCGCCGCGAGCTCGCCGACCTGCACGAAGACTGCGTCGCGATCGAGTGCAAGGGCGCGCGCCATTGCGAGCGCGACAACCGGACGATGGCCTGCCGCGCGTTTCCGTTCTTTCCCTACATGACGCGCGCGGGCGAAATCCCCGGCCTGTCGTATTACTGGTCGTTCGAGGACCGCTGCTGGGTGATCAGCAATCTCGGCATCGTGACACCCGGCTTCGTCCGCGAGTGCATCGAGTCCTACGAGATGATCTTCGCCGCGGACCGCGAGGAGCACGACGTCTACATGCGGCTCTCGGCCGACATGCGCCGCGTCTTCGCCCGCCGCAATGCGATCATCCCCATCGTCGGCCGCGACGGAACGTTCTTCGCGGTCGAACCGCGCACGCACGTTCTGCGCCCGGCGACCCCGGCCGAATTCCCGGCATTCGGCCCCTACAAGAACGAAGAAGCGGTCGCCGCCGCGGCAGATTAGGCCGCAACCGCCAGCGCAATCCGATAGCCGCTCACTCCCACTCGATCGTGCCGGGCGGTTTGCTGGTCACGTCGTAGAGCACGCGGTTGATGCCGCGGACTTCGTTGGTGATGCGCGTCGAGATTTTCGCGAGCACTTCGGGCGGGAAGGCGAACCAGTCGGCGGTCATGCCGTCGGTGGAGGTGACGGCGCGCAGCGAAAGCGCGTGGTCGTAGGTGCGCGCGTCGCCCATCACGCCCACGCTCTGCACCGGCAGCAGCACCGCGAAGGCCTGCCAGATCGTGTCGTAAAGCCCGGCCTTGCGGATCTCCTCGATGTAGATCGCGTCGGCCTTGCGCAGCAGGTCGCATTTCTCGCGCGTGACGGCGCCGGGGATGCGGATGGCGAGGCCGGGGCCGGGGAACGGGTGGCGGCCCACCAAGGTCTCGGGCAGGCCGAGCTCGCGGCCGAGCGCCCGCACCTCGTCCTTGAACAGCTCGC
>CAZUYG010000726.1:0-2538 GCA_964624265.1 uncultured Candidatus Odyssella sp. | reverse complement strand
CGGCAATCTCAAATATGCGGCGCCGCCGCTGCCGGCCGATCAGGCGAAGCTCGAGGCGTTACGCGCCGCGGTCGGCGGGCGGCCGGTATGGCTCGCCGCCAGCATCCACCCCGGCGAGGAAGAGGCCGTCGCCGATGCGCAATCGCGCCTGAAGCGCGCGGCCGGCGCGCTCGGCATCGTCGTGCCACGCCATCCCGAGAAGGGCGCCGCCATGGCCGCGGCGATCCGCGCGCGCGGCCTCGCCGTCGCCCTGCGCTCGGCGGGCGCGCAGCCGGACGCCGAGACCGCGATTTACGTCGCCGACACGCTGGGGGAACTCGGGCTGTTCTATCGCGTCGCCAAGATCGCGCTGGTCGGCGGATCGCTGGTTCCGCATGGCGGGCAGAATCCGATCGAGCCGGCGCTGTTCGGGGTTCCGGTGCTGCACGGGCCGCACGTGGAGAATTTCGCCGACGTGATCCGCGCGCTCGCGCATGCCGGCGCGGCGCTCGAAGTGCGCGACGGCGCGTCGATCGCCGCGTGCCTCGAGCAATTGCTGCCGCGCCCGAACGAATTGGCGACGATGGGCGAGGGTGCCAAGCGATGCGCCGAGGCCGAGCGCGGCGTCATCGATCGCGTGATGGCCGCGCTGGAGCCGTTACTCGCGCCGCTGCCGCCGCCGCGAACGGAGAGGCGCGATGCGGCCGCCTGATTTCTGGTCGAGCCGCCGCGTGTTGTCGACGCTGCTCGTGCCCGCGGGCTGCGTCTACGCGCTGGCGACGCGAATGCGGGTGCGCAAGCCGGGCTGGCGCGCGCCGGTGCCCGTGATATGCGTCGGCAATGTCGGTATCGGCGGCGCCGGCAAGACGCCGGTGGCGCTGGCGCTCGCGCGGATATTGGCCGCGTCCGGGCGCGCTCCGCATTTCCTCACGCGCGGCTATCGCGGGCGCGAGCCCGGTCCGCTGCGCGTGGATCCCGCGCTCCACAATGCGCGCGACGTCGGGGACGAGCCGCTGCTGCTCGCGCGCGCGGCGCCAACATGGGTCGCGCGCGACCGCGCGGCCGGCGCGCGCGCGGCGGCCGCGGCGGGCGCCGGCTGCATCGTGATGGACGACGGCCATCAGAATCCGTCGCTCGCGAAAGACCTCTCGCTCGTCGTCGTCGATGGCGGCTATGGCTTCGGCAACGAGCGCGTGATCCCGGCCGGCCCGCTGCGCGAGCCCGTTTCCGCCGGCATTGCGCGCGCCGACGCGATCGTCCTCGTCGGCGGCGACGAGACCGGCGCGGCGCGCCATTTCGCCGGCAAGCCGGTGTTCGAGGCCCGCATCGTGCCCGACGAATCCGCCCAGCGTTTCGCCGGCAAAGACGTCGTGGCGTTCTGCGGCATCGGCCGGCCCGACAAGTTCTTCGCGACCGTGAAATCGCTCGGCGCGCGCATCGCCGAGGAAATGCCCTATCCCGATCACCACGCCTTCAGCGACGAGGAGATCATGTTCATCCTCGAACTCGCGGCGAAGCACGGCGCCGTCGCGGTCACGACCGAGAAGGATTTCGTGCGCCTTTCGCCCGATGCGCGGCGCATGGTGGAGACATTGCCCGTACAGATCGCGTTCGCCGCGCCCGGCGCGGTGGAGGCGATGCTGGCGAAATTGTTCGTGCGGTGAGGGCCCTCGCTTCCCACGCGCCAAGCGGCGCGCGGGCCCCTTCTCTCCCGCGGCGCGGGAGAGAGAGAGAAGAAGGGGTACTGCACTCACGTCTCTCTCCCGCGCAGTGGGAGAGAAGGGGCCTTATCAATGCCTCGGGAGTGAGGGCTACTTACGGCAGCGGGAAAATCATGCACGTCGTCGTGCCGTGCGCGATCAGGCGGCCCTTGGCGTCGAGCAGCTTGCCGTCGGCGGTGGCGACGGTCTTGCCCATGTTGATCACCGACGCTTCGCAGCGCACTTCGCCGGTGTTGTCGAACATCGGGCGCACGTAGTTGATCTTGATCTCGAGCGTCGTATAGCCCTGGCCCCGTGGCACGAGCGTGTGCACCGCGCAGCCCATCGCCGAATCGAGCAAGGTCGCGGCATAGCCGCCGTGCACCGTGCCAGCGGGGTTGTAATGCTGGCGCCCGGGCCGGGCGACGAACACGGCGCGGCCGGAGCCGATCTCGGACGCGCCGAAATCCAGCAGCTCGGCCATCGGCGGGCCCGGATAGCGGCCCTCGAGCATGCCCTGCAAGAGCTCCAGCCCCTGCACGGACTTCAGCGTCTCGAGCGGCACGTTGCCGTAGCGCTTCGCGCCGCCATTGCCGCCCGTGTCGCTCATGCCGCCGCTCCTCGATCGCGGAAGTGGGTATCTACCCGTATCTTGCGCCGAGGGTATCTACCCCTATACTCCGGGTCAATATGAGCGAGCCGATCGCCCCCACTTACTGCACCTGCCTCGCGCTGCGCCGCGCCACGCGCCGCGTCACGCAGATCTACGATGCGCACATGAAGCCGGTCGGCCTGCGCATCACGCAGTTCGCGGTGCTCGGCCAGCTCGCCGGCACGCCCGGTGCGGCGCCGGCGCCGA
>CAZUYG010000725.1:0-2543 GCA_964624265.1 uncultured Candidatus Odyssella sp. | reverse complement strand
CGTGCCAGCACCAGGCCGGCGTCAGCACCATGTCGCGCTCGTCCATCGGGCAGGTCTTGCCGTCCACCGTCGTCACGGCGCCGGAGCCTTCGACCACGAAGCGCAGCGCGTTCATCGTGTGGCGGTGCGAGGGCGCGGTCTCGCCGGGCATCAGCACCTGATAGTTTGCCGAAAGATTGGTCGTGGTGGCGACGAAATCGTCGGCGCCGAAAACGTCCGGCTGGATCAGGGTCAGCACCCGGCGCTCGGTCGCCTGCATGTCCGCCGCTTCGGTCACCGCCCGCGCCAGCAGCGGCTCCAGTTCGGCCCAGCGCCAGAGGCGCGGCTTCTCCCCGCGCGGCGGATAGACATTACGCTGCCACAGAGCCGACACCGAGGCCCGTTTCAGAGCAGCTGCGTAAGAGTCGTCCTGACGTGAGCCGTCCGCCATGTCCGCTTGCCGCCGTTCGAATGATGCGACCACCCCCGGCCGGGCGCCGGACCCGCCTCCGGGAAGGGAAGTCCGACAGTATGGCCTCGACAACGCGCTCACAAGCGCGCTCGCCGTATGCCCGCATCCCCCTTGATGCGGCCACGCGCGCACCGCCATAAGAGCGCATGAGCGAGAAAGCACGAATCGGCGTCGACATCGGCGGCACCTTCACCGACGTCGTCCTGGAGCGCGGGGCGGCGCGGCATTCGATCAAGGTTCTGACGACGCCGGCCGAGCCGGAGCGCGCCGTGCTCGACGGCGTCGGCGCCGTGATCAAGGCCGCCGGGCTCGCACCGGCCGATGTCGGCCTCATCATCCACGGCACGACGCTCATCACCAATGCGCTGATCGAGCGGAAAGGCGCCAGGACGGCCCTGGTGACGACCGAGGGCTTCCGCGACGTGCTCGAAATGGGCACCGAAAGCCGCTTCGAGCAATACGACCTCGCGATCGAAAAGCCGGTGCCCTTGATCCCGCGCCGCCTGCGCTTCGCCGTCCCGGAGCGCCTGAGCGCCAAGGGCGACGTGTTGCTGCCGCTCGACGAGGCGGCGCTCGCCCGCACCGGCGCGGCGCTGGCCCAGGCGGGCGTCGAGAGCATTGCCGTCTGCTTCCTCCACGCCTACGCCAATCCCGCGCACGAGCATCGCGCGCGTGAGGCGCTGGCGCGCGCCCTGCCGCGCGCGTCGATCAGCATTTCGTCGGAAGTGGCGCCCGAAATCCGCGAATACGAGCGCTTCTCGACGACGGCGGCGAACGCCTACGTCCAGCCGATCGCGGAGCGCTATCTGCGCGATCTCGAGCGCAAGCTCGCCGCGTCCGGCTTCGCGTGCCCGCTGTTCCTCATGCTTTCGGGCGGCGGAATCACCGATCTCGAGACGGCAGTGCGTTTCCCGATCCGGCTCATCGAATCCGGGCCGGCGGGCGGCGTGGCGCTGGCGGCACACATCGCGCGTCAGTGCGGCCTCGGCCGCGTGCTTTCGTTCGACATGGGCGGCACCACCGCCAAGATCGCCATCGTCGACGATGCGGTGCCGCAGACGGCGCGCGCGTTCGAGTTCGGCCGCGTGTTCCGCTTCAAGAAGGGCAGCGGGCTGCCGCTCAAGGTGCCGAGCGTCGAGCTGGTGGAAATCGGCGCCGGCGGGGGCTCGCTCGCGTCGATCGATCATCTCGGCTGCCTCGCCGTGGGTCCGGAAAGCGCGGGCTCGGATCCCGGTCCCGCCTGCTATGGCCGCGGCGGAACCGCGGCGGCGGTGACCGACGCCGATCTCGCGCTCGGGCGCATCCGGCCCGAGGCCTTCGCGGGCGGCCGCATCCGCCTCGACGAAACGAAAGCCGCGGCGGCGCTGGCGAACGGCGTCGGTAAGGCGCTGGGCCTGGATGCCAAAGCCGCCGCCGCCGGCATCGCCGAGGTCGTCGACGAGGCGATGGCGAACGCGGCGCGCGAGCACGTCATCGAATGCGGGAAATCCCTGCCGGGGCGCACGCTGATCGCGTTCGGCGGCGCGGCGCCGCTGCACGCCGCGCGCATCGCCGAGAAGCTCGAGATCGATCGCATCCTCATTCCCTCCGGCGCCGGCGTGGGTTCCGCCATCGGCTTCCTGCGCGCGCCGGTCGCCTACGAGGTCACGCGCAGCGTCTATGTCCGCCTGTCGCGCTTCGACGCGGCGGCGCTCAACCGCGCCTATGCCGCGATGGCCGCAGAGGCGCATGCGATCGTGGCCCGCGCGGCCGGCGAGCGCGCGCGCAGCGAGCGGCGAATCGCCTACATGCGTTATCTCGGGCAGGGGCACGAAATCGCGGTGCCGGTGCCGCTCGAGACGCTCGGCTCGGCGAGCGCCGAGACCATCCGCCGCGCCTACGACGCCGCCTATCGCGCGCAATACGGACGCCTGATGGACGGCGTCGACGTGGAATGCGTGGCGTGCGCGGTCGTCGTCGCGAGCGAGGCGGCGTCGACCGCGCCGCCGTTCGCCGCATCCTCCGCCGGAACGCCGGCGCCGTCGGCGCGGCGCGCGCTGCTAGATCCGCTTTGCGGCCGCGCGGACGAAGTGCCGCTCTCCCGGCGCGAGGC
>CAZUYG010000724.1:0-2551 GCA_964624265.1 uncultured Candidatus Odyssella sp. | reverse complement strand
GCCGACACTCGTGTTCGACGAGGTGGATAGCGGCATCGGCGGCGCCACGGCCGCCGCTGTCGGCGAGCGGCTGGCGCGGCTCGGCCGGACGGTTCAGGTGCTCGTCGTCACGCATTCGCCGCAGGTGGCCGCGCGCGCGGCCCACCATTATCGCGTCGAAAAGCAGGTGAAGGGCGCCGCCAAGACCGCGACTCGCGTCGAGGTGCTGGCCGGCACGAAGCGCCGCGAGGAGATCGCGCGGATGCTCGCCGGCGCGGCCGTCACCGACGAAGCGCGCAACGCCGCCGATGCGCTGATGGCGGGAGGCAAGGCATGACGCGCGCCGCGCCGGGCCGCGTCGAGGACCTCACCAGCGGGCAGGCGGCCGCGGAGCTGGAACGGCTCGCGAAAGAAATCGCGCATCACGACAGGCTCTACTATCAGAAATCCGCGCCGGCGATCTCCGACGCCGATTACGACGCGCTGCGCCGGCGCAACGATGCGATCGAGAAGCGATTCCCCGCGCTCGTGCGCGCCGACAGCCCGAGCAAGCGCGTCGGCGCCAGGCCCGAGAGCGGCTTCGCGGAAGTGCGGCATGCCGTTCCGATGCTCTCGCTCAACAATGCGTTCACGCGCGAAGACGTCGAGGATTTTGCCGCCCGCGTCCGCCGCTTCCTGTCGCTCAAAGACGAAGATGCGATCGAGCTGGTGGCCGAGCCCAAGATCGACGGCCTTTCCGCCTCGCTGCGCTACGAAGACGGCGATCTGGTGCTCGGCGCCACGCGCGGTGACGGCGCGGTGGGCGAGAACGTGACTGCGAACCTGCGCCACGTGCGCGACGTGCCGCATACACTGAAGGGCCGCGACGTTCCGAAGATCGTGGAAGTGCGCGGCGAGGTGTACATGGCGCGCTCGGATTTCGCGGCGCTGAACAAACAGCGCGAGAAGGACGAGCTGCCCGTTTACGCGAACCCCCGCAATTCCGCCTCGGGCTCGCTGCGCCAGATCGATCCGGGCGTCACAGCCGAGCGCAAGCTGCGCTTCTTCGCGTATGCGTGGGGCGAGATCAGCGAGCCGCCCGGCGACAGCTATTGGCACTTCCTCGACCGGCTGCGCCATTGGGGGTTCCACGTGAATCCCAAGGCCCGGCTCTGCAAGTCGCCCGCGGCGGCGCTCGACTTCTACGCGGAGATCGCCAGCGAGCGCGCGTCCCTCGACTACGACATCGACGGCGTCGTCTACAAGGTGAACCGCCTCGACTGGCAGCAGC
The DNA here is from genome assembly GCA_964624265.1 of uncultured Candidatus Odyssella sp. Classification (GTDB taxonomy): domain Bacteria; phylum Pseudomonadota; class Alphaproteobacteria; order Bin65; family Bin65; genus SBBV01. The sequence continues at coordinate 1,302 of CAZUYG010000724.1, read as the reverse complement.
GGCTCGGCATGGTGAGCCGCGCGCCGCGCTGGGCGATCGCGCACAAATTCCCGGCCGAGCAGGCGCAGACGGTGCTGGACAAGATCACGATCCAGGTGGGCCGCACCGGCACCCTGACGCCGGTGGCCAATCTCGCGCCGGTGACGGTGGGCGGCGTCGTCGTCTCGCGCGCCACGCTGCACAACGAGGATTACATCGCCGAGAAGGACATCCGCGAGGGCGACACGGTCGTCGTGCAGCGCGCCGGCGACGTCATCCCGCAGGTCGTGGAGGTGGTGAAAGCCAAGCGGCCCAAATCCGCCAAGCCCTATCACCCCCACGCGACGTGCCCCTGCCCGCTCCAGACGCCGACGGCGCGCGAGCCCGGCGAGGCGGCGCGGCGCTGCACCGGAGCGCTGGCCTGCCCGTTCCAGCAATTCGAGCGCCTGCGCCACTTCGTGTCGCGCGACGCTTTCGACATCGAGGGCCTCGGCCACACGCACATCGAGAAATTCCGCGAGGAAGGCCTGGTCGACGCGCCGGCCGACATCTTCCGCCTGCACCGGCACAAGGCGAAGCTGCTGGAACGCGAAGGTTGGGGCGAGCAGTCGGTCGCCAACCTGCTCGCCGCGATCGAAGCGCGGCGCAAGATCCCGCTCGACAAGTTCATCTACGCGCTCGGCATCCGCCAGGTCGGCCAGGCGACGGCGCGGCTGCTCGCCAAGCATTACCGGTCGCTCGACACGTGGCTCGCCGCGATGCGCGAGGCGGAGAAGGAGCGCCGCAAGACTCCGGACGAGATGAAGAAGGCCGAGCTCGTCGGCCCGCACTATGCGGAGCTGCGCAGCATCGAGCAGATCGGCTTCGGCGTCGCCGACGAGATCGTGGAGTTCTTCGGCGAGAGCCACAATCTCAAGGCGCTCAAGGATCTCGCCGGCGAGGTTTCGGTCGAGGATTTCGTCGCCCCCGCCGCCGCCAAATCGGCGATCTCCGGCAAGACGATCGTGTTCACGGGCACGCTCACCGCGATGGGGCGCAACGAGGCGAAGGCGCGCGCCGAGGCGCTCGGCGCGACGGTGGCGAGTTCGGTCTCGAAGAAGACCGACCTCGTCGTGGTCGGCGCCGACGCCGGCTCGAAGGCCAAGAAGGCCGAGGAACTCGGCATCGAAACGATCGACGAAGACGCATGGCTCAAACTGGCAGGTTCGGCATGATCAAAAGGCTTTCGCTCGCGCTCGCTCTCGCCGCGGCCTCCGCCGCCGCGGCCTCCGCCCAGCAGGGCGCATTCTGGTCCGGCGCCGACAGGCTCAAATGCACGATCGA
>CAZUYG010000723.1:0-2554 GCA_964624265.1 uncultured Candidatus Odyssella sp. | reverse complement strand
GACGTGGGCCTCGCCGCTTCGATCGGACTGACGCGCCTGCCGGTGCGCCTGCCGCTGCGCGTGGCCCTCTTCTCGACCGGCGACGAGATTCGCGAGCCGGGAACGTCCGCGCCCGCCGGCGCCGTCTACGACGCGAACCGCTTTTCGCTGCTCGCGGCGCTGCAGGGCCTCGGCTGCGCGGTGACCGATCTCGGCATCCTGCCCGACCGCTTCGAGACGATCCGCGACGCGCTCGCGCGCGCCGCCGCGTCGCACGACCTCATCCTCACCTCGGGCGGCATGTCCACCGGCGAGGAAGACCACATCAAGCCGGCCGTGGAGGCGCTGGGATCGCTGCATTTCTGGCGGCTCGCGATCAAGCCCGGCCGCCCGATCGCGTTCGGCCAGGTGAACCGCGTGCCGTTCGTCGGCCTGCCCGGGAATCCGGTGGCGGTGATGGTGACGTTCCTGCGCATCGCGCGGCCGCTGATCTTGCGCCTTTCGGGCGCCGAGGCCGCGCCGCCACGCCTGTTCCGCCTGCGCGCCGATTTCGAGCACAAGAAGAAGGCCGGCCGGCGCGAATGGGTCCGCGCGACGATCGTGCGCAAAGACGGCGCCGGCGAAGTCTTGAAGAAGTTTCCGCGCCAGGGCGCCGGCATCCTCACCTCGATGGTCGAATCCGACGGCCTCGTTGAACTCGGCGAAGAGGTGACTCATCTCAAGCCGGGCGAGACGGTGGATTTCCTGCCGTTCAGCGAGGTGGATGCGTGAGGCGCCGATGAAGATTCTTTATTTCGCGTGGCTGCGGCAGAAGGTCGGCGCCGGCGAGGAAGATGTCGCGCCGCCGCCGGCCGTGAACACAGTGGCGGCGCTCGTCGCCTGGCTCAAGGCGAAGAGCCCGGCCCATGCCGCCGCTTTCGCGAACATGCAGGCCGTGCGCGTGGCCATCAATCAGGAGTTCGCCGACTGGAACGCGCCTATCGCGCAAGGCGACGAGATCGCCTTTTTTCCGCCGGTGACGGGCGGCTGAGGCCGCTCAGCCCTTCTTCCGGTAGCCGCGCTTCTCCATGCACTCCTCGTCGACGACTTCCTGGACGCGCTTCTCGTCGGCCGGCGTCTGCAGGACCCGGCGCTGTTCGCGGATCGTCGTGCACCAATAGAGATCGCGCTTGATGTCTTCCGGCGTCGCGTCCTGCTTGGTCCATTGCTGGTGCGCGGGCGTGGCCTGGCATCCCGCGACCAGCGCAGCCGCCAAGACGGCGAATCCGAGCCGCAAAACCATGTCGTCCTCCGCCGCTGACCAATGCGGCGAGAATGGCGAGGGCGCCCCGCCGCTGTCAATTCGCGGCGATTGCGCCTTCCGGCGGCTTGACCGCGGCGCGCCGCGAGCCGAGATTCCCTGCCATGATACGGGTCCAGCGCGACGATTTCGATCCCGGCCTGGAGCTGGCGCGGCTGACGATCGGGCGCACCGACATCGGCGGCGCCGTGCTGTTCTGCGGCCTCGTGCGCGAGATGGCTGATACCGAAAAGCGCATCCGCGCGATGACGCTCGAGCACTATCCGGGCATGACCGAGCGGATGCTGGGCCAGATCGAAGCCGAGGCGCAGGCGCGCTGGCCGCTTTCGGCTAGCCTCATCGTCCATCGCTACGGCCGCCTGATGCCCGGCGAGCGCATCGTGCTGGCGATCACCTGCTCGGCGCACCGCCAGGCCGCGTTCGAGGCCAACATGTTCCTCGTGGACTGGCTCAAGACCAAGGCGCCGTTCTGGAAGCTCGAGGAGCGGCCGGAAGGCGACGCGTGGGTGGAAGCGCGCGCGAGCGACGACGCGGCGGCGCGCAAGTGGAATGCCCTCCCGATCAAGGCGGCGGAGTAGCCATGGCCGAGATCATCAATCTCGCGAAGGTGAGGAAGGCCCGCGCCAAGGCCGAGGACGCGAAGCGCGCGGCCGAGAACCGCGCCAAGCACGGCCGCACCAAGGGCGAGAAGAGCAAGGAAACGCTCGAGCGCGAAAAAATCCGCGAGTCGCTCGATCAGGCGAAGCGCGACGACGGCGATCGGTCGTAGCACGTCCGCCGCAATTTCGCGGGGTGAACCCGAGAGGATCGCCGCCCGCCGCTCAATGCCGGTAATCCGGCGCTTCCCGGTCGAGAATGCGCTTCAGGGCCTCAAAATGCGCGTTCGTCTGCGTGGCGACGACATTGCCGCGCATCTGCTCGGCGGTCTTGCGCGCCACCTCGGGCTTCACCATCCGGAGCTTCTTGCCGGTGGACATCGCCAGCACCTGGGTCATGCAGGCGCGCTCGAGGTAATAGAGCCTGTCGTAGGCCTCGTGCACCGTGTTTCCGGTGACGATGACGCCGTGATTGGCGAGGAACAGCACCGAGCGGTTGCCGAGCTTGGCCGCCATGCGGTCGCCCTCGGCCTCGTCGAAGGCCAGGCCGTTGTAGTCGGGGTCGTAGGCGATCTGCTCGTGGAACAGCAGCGACGTCTGGAGGGCCGGCAGCAGCTCCGGCTCGTCGAGCATCGTGAGCGCGGTGGCATAGGGCATGTGCGTGTGCAGCACGCAGCGC
>CAZUYG010000722.1:0-2560 GCA_964624265.1 uncultured Candidatus Odyssella sp. | reverse complement strand
GATCGCGCGCCATCCGCAAGTGGAGCGCATCATCGCCGGGCACCTGCACCGCTCGATCCAGTGCCGCGTCGGCGGCACGGTGGCGAGCACCTGCCCCTCGCCCGCGCACCAGATCGCGCTCGACCTGCGGCCCGATGCGCCGCTCGGCTTCACGATGGAGCCGCCGGGCTATCAGCTCCACACCTGGTTTCCCGGCACCGGCATCGTCACGCACACCGTGACGATCGGCAGCTTCGACGGCCCGTTCCCGTTCCGCGAACCCAAGGGCGAGCTGATCTCGTGACCGCCGCGGCGCTGCAGATCGCGCAGATCTCGGACACGCATGTGGGCGTGCCCGGCAAGATCCTGATGGGCCGCGTCGACACCGGCGCATGCCTGGCCGCGGCCGTGGCGGCGGTGAACAAGCTCGATCCCCCGGCCGATCTCGTGGTGCTGAGCGGCGATCTCGTCGAGGAGGCGCGGCCGGAGGAATACGCCCATTTCGCCGCGCTGATCGCGCCGCTCCGGGCGCCGGCCTTCCTGATGATGGGCAATCACGACAGCCGCGAAACGCTGCGCGCGGCCTTTCCCGGCCACCGCTATCTGCCGCGCGACGGCTTCCTCCACTACGCGCTCGAGGATTGGCCGGTGCGCATCGTGGCGCTCGACACCAGCATTCCCGGCGAGCCCGGCGGCGAATTGTGCGCCGAGCGCCTGGACTGGCTTGCGCGCACGCTCGGCCGCGGCGCGGGGCGGCCGACCCTGCTGTTCATGCATCACCCGCCGTTCAAGTCCGGAATACGCATCATGGACGCGTATGGGCTCAAGGACTCCGCCGGCCTCGCGGCGCTGGTCGCGCGCCACCCGGAGATCGAGCGCATTTCGGCCGGGCACCTGCATCGTGCGATGCAGGCCCGCTTCGCCGGCACGGTCGCCTCGGTCTGCCCGTCCGCCGCGCATCAGATCGCGCTCGACTTTCCCGAGGACCGGCCGCTGCGCTTCGTGATGGAGCCGCCGGGCTTCCAGCTTCACCGCTGGACGGCCGCCGCCGGGCTGGTGACCCACACCATGCCGATCGGCGATTTCGCCGGGCCTTATCCCTATGGGAAGGCGAAGGACTAGCCCAAGGATCGCCTGTCGCTGCCTGACAGATTGTTGAACGGCCCCGCCCGCAACGTGGTTGGCAGCGCGGGCCGCGGCATGCCTAGATGGCCGGGATGACGCGGACTTGGGGGTGTGACGTGCCGACGAATCCCGCCGTGGAGGCGCTGCGCAAGGAGAAGCCGGGGCTCGACCCGCGGAAATTCCGGGATCCCGAGATCACGGCAAAGGGCGAGAAGCGCGCCGCGGTGGCGCTCGCGAAGCTCGAGACGCTGTGGTTCAACACCGGCACGCTCTGCAACCTCACCTGCGCGAACTGCTACATCGAATCGAGCCCGACCAACGACGCGCTCGCCTACCTGACCGCAGCCGAGGTTTCCGCCTATCTCGACGAGATCGCGGCGCTGGGCTGGCGCACGCGCGAGATCGGCTTCACCGGCGGCGAGCCGTTTCTCAATCCGGACATCATCGCCATGCTCGACGCCGCGCTGGCGCGCGGCTTCGACGTGCTGGTGCTGACCAACGCGATGAAGCCGATGCAGCGGCACAAGGCCGCGCTGCTGGCGCTGAAAGAGCGCTTCGGCGCGCGGCTCACGCTGCGCGTCTCGGTCGATCATTTCGCGCCGGCGCTGCACGAGCTCGAGCGCGGCGCGCGGAGCTGGGCGCCGATGAAGGAAGGCCTCGCCTGGCTGGCCGCCAACGGCTTCGGCGTCGCCATCGCCGGCCGCACCGTGTGGAAGGAGAGCGAGGAGAAACTGCGCGAAGGCTATCAACGCCTGTTCCGCGAGATCGGCCTCGTGCTGGACGCCAAGGACCCGTCGCGCCTCGTGCTGTTCCCGGAGATGGACGCGACGATCGACGTGCCGGAGATCACCACCGCCTGCTGGGGCATCCTGAACGTGCATCCGGAAGGGATGATGTGCGCGAGCGCGCGCATGGTGGTGAAGCGCAAGGGCGCCGCGCGGCCCGCCGTCGTCGCCTGCACGCTGCTGCCCCACGATCCGCAATTCGAGCTCGGCGATTCGCTCGCCGATGCGGCCGGCGCCGTGGCGCTCAATCATCCGCATTGCGCGCGCTTCTGCGTGCTCGGCGGCGGCTCGTGCAGCGCGAAATGAGCGAGCGCGATCTCGGCGTTCTGGACGGACCCATCCTCGTTTTCGGTGGTCCATACTCCAATCTCGAGGCGGCGCGCGCCATTCGGGCCGAGGCGGAGCGGCGCGGCATTCCGGCGTCGCGCACGATCTGCACCGGCGATACCGTCGCTTATTGCGCCGACCCCGGCGCCACCGTGGCGCTGATCCGCGATTGGGGCATCGCGGTCGTGCAGGGCAATGTCGAGGAGCAGCTCGGCGCCGACGCCGGCGACTGCGCCTGCGGCTTCACGCCGGGCAGCGCCTGCGAGACGCTGGCCGCGCGGTGGTATGCCCATGCCGAGCGCGAAATCACCGAGGGCGACCGGCGCTGGATGGCGGGCCTGCCG
>CAZUYG010000721.1:0-2560 GCA_964624265.1 uncultured Candidatus Odyssella sp. | reverse complement strand
TCACGACGTGATCGTCGTCGGTGACGATGTAGCGCGCCGGACGCAGGCCGTTGCGGTCGAGCGTGGCGCCGATCTGGCGGCCGTCGGTGAACGCGATCGCGGCAGGGCCGTCCCACGGCTCCATGATCGCCGCATGATATTCGTAGAACGCGCGCCGATGCGGATCCATCAGCGCGTGGCCGTGCCACGCCTCCGGGATCAGCATCATCATCGCGTGCGCGAGCGAATAGCCGCCGGTGACGAGCAGCTCCAGCGCATTGTCGATGCAGGCGGTGTCCGACTGGCCGTGCGGGATGATCGGCCACATCTTGTCGAGATCGGCGCCGAGCAATTCCGATTCCATCGAGCCGCGGCGCGCCGCCATCCAGTTCACGTTGCCGCGCACCGTGTTGATCTCGCCGTTATGCGCGAGAAAGCGATACGGGTGCGCGAGGCGCCAGGAGGGAAACGTGTTGGTGGAGAAGCGTTGGTGGACGAGCGCCAGCGCCGATTCGCACAGCGGGTTGCGCAGGTCCGTGAAGAAGCCGTCCACCTGATGCGCGAGCAGCAGCCCCTTGTAGACGATCGTGCGCGACGAGCAGGAGGCGATGTAGAGATCGCGCAGGCCTTTTCGCCCCTCTTTGGAGGGGAATTCGCGCGCGCTGTTGAGCGTCTGCTTGCGGATCACGATGAGCTTGCGCTCGAACGCGTCCTGGTCCTTGAGCTTCGGGCTGCGCGCGATGATCGCCTGGCGCAGCGTCGGCATCGTCTCGAGCACGCGCTCGCCGAGCCCGGTCGTGTCGATCGGCACCTCGCGCCAGCCGAGCAGCGTCTGCCCCTCCACCTGCACGAAGCGCTCGAAGTGCTGGACGGCGGTGTTCCGCGCCTTCTCGTTGCGCGGCAGGAAGCACATGGCCACGCCGTAGCGGCCCGGCGGCGGCAGCAGGATGTCGTTCTTGGCCGCCCAGTCGCGGAGCAGCGCGTCGGGAATCTGGATCAGGCAACCCGCCCCGTCGCCGACGAGCGGGTCGGCGCCGACCGCGCCGCGGTGGTCGAGGTTCAGCAGGATCTCGATGCCGCGCCGGACGATGTCGTGCGACTTCTTGCCCTTGATGTTCGCGATGAAGCCGACGCCGCACGCATCGTGCTCGTTGCGAGGATCGTACAGGCCTTGGGCGTGCGGCAAGCTCATCGCTTCTCCCCTGGCCCGGCCGGAGACGGCGGAATTCCGGGCCTTATCATGGCTATATCTTACGTCCGGCGCGCGAGGGCAAGCATTTGAACGCGGCGACCGCACGCGGCCGGCGCCTCGGGCCGACAGTGAGGCCCGCGCGCCGCGTAGACCCCCAAGATGATGCGATGGCCGCGCCGTCATACACCGCCTTTCGATGGCCTGCCCTGACGAACGCGCACTCGCCTCTCTGACGGAGTTGCGCTAGAGCCTGCCACGCGACGGCGCGTTCGCGGGGACGGGGTACGAGATGGATTTCGGCATTTTCTCGAACGGCTTTCGCAAGCACACCATCGCGGCGCGCACCTACGACGAAGACATTCACGAGATCGCGCTGGCCGAGGAACTCGGCTTCTCGGTCGCCTATATCAGCGAGCATCACGGCGAGCCGCCCTATATCGGCACGGTGGACACGATCCCCGCGCCCGACATGCTCATGTGCAAGGCGGCGGCGGTGACGAAGCGCATCCGCATGGGCGCCGCGGTGAAGCTCGCGCACCTGCACCACCCGCTCGACGTCGCGATGCAGGCCGCGGTCGCATCGCACCTCGTCGGCGACGGCCGCTTCATCTTCGGCTTCGGCTCGGGCTTCCCCTCGCCGCTGTTCTCGGCCGAGCGCGGCCTCACCTACGAAGACCGTCACGAGCGCCTGTCCGAATCGCTCGACTTCATCCTGAAATGCTGGACGGAGGATGCGCCGTTCGACTGGAACGGCAAGCATTGGCGCGCGAAGGGCGTGGTGGCCCTGCCCAAGCCCCACCCTGCGCCGCTGCCGATGGCAACTGCGACTGATTCTGAAGCGATGCTCGCGCGCGCCGCCGCGAACGGCTGGACGCTGCTCACCGCATTTCTCGAGCCTGCGCCGCATGTGAAACAGAAAGCCGCGAAATTTGCGGCGTTCGCGCAAGCGGCCGGCCGGCCGCACGGGCGGCGCAACGTCGTCGGCTCGCGCATCGTCTATGTCGCGGATTCGAAGCGTCAGGCGATCGACGAAATGCGCGATGCCGTCGCCTACGAAGTGAGCGTGCAGGCGCAACGCGGCTTCCTCACCATGCTGAAACGCCTCTATGGCCTCGACGTGCCCAACGGACCGAATGCGATCGAGGCATTGGCCGAATCCGGCTTCTACATCGTCGGCGCGCCCGACGAGGTCGCCGCCGAGATCACGCGCTTCTACGAGGCGTGCGGTGGCTTCGGCACGTTTCTGATGGTCACTGGCAAGGACTGGGCGACGCGCGCCCACCGCGACCGCTCGATGCGGCGTTTCATGGAAGAGGTGGCGCCGCAGCTCCGCCACCTCGACCCAGCCTCCGAAACCGCGGCCGCCGCCTCGTAGCGTCGCGGGAAGGG
>CAZUYG010000720.1:0-2569 GCA_964624265.1 uncultured Candidatus Odyssella sp. | reverse complement strand
GCCGACCGTTTCGCCGACCGCTTCGCCGAGCGAGGCGGCCATGAACCGCGCCGCCGCGCGCGCCGCGAGACGCCGCGGCTCGAGCACCATGATCTTCCGGCCGCCGAGCCAATCCGCGTCGAGGAGCGCGAGCGGCACGCGTGTCGTCTTGCCGGCCCCCGGCGCCGCCTGCAGCACCAGGTTGCGACCTTGCGCGAGCGCGGCGCGAACGGCGGGCAATACCGCGTCGATCGGAAACGACGCCATGGCTCAGCCGAGGGCCGGGCGCAGGCGTTGGATCAGCCCGCGCAGCGAATGCGCTCGCGGCGCGGGCGCGATCCAGGCGGCCACGGAGGCCGCGAAAGCGCGCCAAGTCGGCAATCGGAGACGCCGCGCTTCCGCCCACAGCCGCCGGGCATTGTCGCCGGCGCCCATCGCGCCGACCGCGGCCTCGATCGCATCCGTGTCGGGCTGGTCGATCCGGATCTGGCCGCGCGGCGGCAGGCCGCGAATGCTCGGCGTCGCGCTCGACACGACGGTCGGGATGCCGGCGTGCAGGCTTTCGACCGGACCGAGGCCGTAGCCCTCGACGCGCGATATGGCGATCGTCGCGCGCGCGCCGCGCAAGGCCTCGCGCAGCACAGCGTCCGTGGGATGCGCCAGGTGCCGAAACTTCGGGAAGGCCGCCGCGTTCGCCAGCAGGCCCGCCAGCCCGTTGTCGGCGGCGCGGCCGGCAAACACCAGTTCGCCCGCGAAACCCTTCCGCCACAGGCGTTCGAACGCCGCGAAGATCAGATCGTGGCACTTGTTGCGGCAGACGGACCCGATCACGACATAGGCGTTGCGGGAGTCGTCGAAGCGCTGGCGCTCGAGGCCGAGCGCGTCGGCGCCGAGCGGGAACACGGGCCCGGACGGCCCCGGCGCGCGGCCGATACGCGTCATCGCTTCGTCGCGCGTGGCCGCGCTGATGAACGCGAGCCGCTTCGCCTTCGCGACCAGGTTGTAGTAGCAGGCGATTTGCGCGGGCGGCGCCTCCCCGGCCGAGTACACGTCGGCGTGCAGCCAGGGGATGAAATCGAAGACGATCATCCCGAACGCGTCGGGATCGCGCTGATGCAGCGCCTCATACCATGCCCACCGCGCCGCCGTGAAACAGAGTTCCGGCACGAGGATGGGCACTCCATCCGGAAGCGCTTCGCCGCATCCCCGGCACTCGGCCGCGATCAGCGCGGCGACGCCCTCGGCGGTCGCGCCGCGCGCGCGCTCGTCGGTCTCGAGCAGCAGCGGACGTACCCGGTCCGGTACGAGCTCCAGCCCGCGTCCGGCGACGAATCGCGCGAGCCTCAGCCGCCGGCCGCGGGGCCAGTTCCGGACGAGTTCGCGCACGACGCGCTGTATCCCCGTCCGCATCGGGTTACGGAGGACCTCGGTGATGTCGAGGACGACGTCGGGCATTGCCTTCGCGAACACGCGCAACGGGGACGGCGTACCCTGCCGCCGTCCCCGCTCATAGACCATTACGCGCCGGCGTCACATCCCCGGCGGGCAATGCCGGTCGTCGCGGAACTCAGCCCCACACTTCCGCAGTGTTCGCCTTGTACCAGCTTTCGCCGTAACGGGCCTCGGCCTTGCGGAACGCGGCATCGGCCTGCGCCGGGCTCACGCCGCCCGAGTTCGGCACCGAGATCATCTTGCCGTCCTGGACCTTGTAGACGGCGGCGACGGAGATGCCGTAGTCCGGGCCGACGAGGCTGTAGCAGGTATTCGCAAAAGACGGCGCCGCCGGCTCCTTGGACTGCAGCATCGCGACGATCGCCGCGGCCACGACCTTGCCCTGGCTCGACGCCGAGAAGCCCGATTTCGGCATCGGTGCGGCGATCGAAGCGTCGCCGATCACGTGAATGTCCTTCTGCTTCGTCGATTCGAACGTGGCCGGATTGATCGGGCACCAGTCGCCCTGATTGACGCCGGCCGCCATCGCGATCGCGCCGGCCTTCTGCGGCGGCACGACGTTGACGACGTCGCCCTTGTGCTTCGCGCCGAGTTCGCACTCGAGCGTCCGCGTCTTCGGATCGACCTTCACCACCTTGCCGTCCTTCGACAGCGGCACCCATTCGATCATGTCGCCGTATAGCGCTTTCCAGCCGCCCATGAACAGGCCCTGCTTCGAAAACTGCTCTTTTGCGTCGAGGATCAGGATTTTCGACTTCGGCTTCTTGGTCTTGAGATAGTGCGCGATCATGCTGACGCGCTCGTAGGGCCCCGGCGGGCAGCGGAACGGATCGGCCGGCGCCGCGATGACGAACGTGCCGCCATCCTTCATCGCCTCGAGCTGACGGCGCAGTAGCGCCGTCTGCGGCCCCGCCTTCCAGGCGTGCGGGAGCAGCTGCGAGGCCGCCTCGTCGTAGCCGGCGATGGCGCCCCATTTGAAGTCGATGCCCGGCGAGAGCACGAGCTTGTCGTATTGCAGCGTCTGGCCGTTCGCCAGCGTCACGGTCTTTTTCGCCGGGTCGACTTTCGTCGCGGTGGAGTGAACGACGTTGACGCCGTACTTGTTGCGCATCGCGGTGTAGTTTTGGGCAATGCTCGG
>CAZUYG010000719.1:0-2574 GCA_964624265.1 uncultured Candidatus Odyssella sp. | reverse complement strand
GGCGTCGGCAAGCACGCGGCGGGCAAATTCACCGATGCCGATCTGCACGAGCTGGAACTCGTCGCCTGTCCCTCGGCCGGCTCCTGCGGCGGGCAATACACCGCCAACACGATGGCCTGCGTCTCCGAGGCGCTCGGCCTTGCGCTGCCGGGCTCGGCGGGCGCGCCGGCGCCGTACGAATCGCGCGACCGGTTTTGCGAGGCGTCGGGCGAAGTGGTGATGAAGCTGCTCCAGAAGGGCATCCGCCCCCGCGATATCGTCACGCGGAAGTCGCTCGAGAACGCCGCGGTCGTGGTAGCCGCCACGGGCGGCTCGACCAATGCGGCGCTGCATCTCCCGGCGATCGCCAACGAGGCCGGCATCAAGTTCGACCTGTTCGACGTGGCGCAGATCTTCAAGAAGACGCCCTACATCGCCGACCTGAAGCCGGGCGGCAAGTACGTGGCGATGGACCTCTACCGCGTCGGCGGCGTCGAGGTCGTGATGAAGGAACTGCTCGACAACGGCTTCCTGCACGGCGATTGCATCACCGTCACCGGCAAGACGATCCGCGAGAACCTGCGCGGCGTGAAATTCCCGGAAGGGCAAGACGTCGTCTATCGCGTGAAGACGCCGCTCTCGAAGACCGGCGGCGTGGTCGGCTTGAAGGGCAACCTCGCGCCCGACGGCGCCATCGTGAAGGTGGCCGGCATCCCGCCCGAGAAGCAGGTGTTCCGCGGCCCGGCGAAGGTGTTCGACTGCGAGGAAGACGCGTTCAAATACGTCGCCGACCGCAAGGTGAAGGAAGGCGAGTGCATCGTGATCCGCTACGAGGGGCCGAAGGGCGGCCCCGGCATGCGCGAGATGCTCTCGACCACGGCGGCGCTCTACGGCCTCGGCATGAGCAATGTGGCGCTGATCACCGACGGGCGCTTCAGCGGCGGCACGCGCGGCCTCTGCGTCGGCCATGTCGGGCCGGAGGCGGCGGCGGGCGGCCCGATCGCGCTGCTCAAGAACGGCGACATCGTCACGATCGACGCGATCAAGGGCACGATCGAGATGGAAGTGACGAAGAAAGAGCTCGCCGCGCGCAAGAAGAAGTGGAAGCCGCGCGAGACGATGTACTCCTCGGGCGCGCTGTGGCGCTACGCGCAGACCGTCGGCTCCGCGCTCACCGGCGCCACCACGCATCCCGGTGCGAAGTCGGAAAAGCACGTCTACGGGGAAATTTAACCGCACCTCTTTGCGCTACGGAGACCGCTTGCGGTCACACTGCGAGTCACGCGCTGGATTTCGCGGGAGGCTCGCGGCGGTGTTGCAGGGTGTGGCGTTTCCGAAGGGAACCGACGGCTGGAGCCGTCACCAGGCCTCCACGCTGCTGCGGGCGATGGCGGAAATGTTCCAGCGCGCCGATATTCCGGCGCTCGTCGAGCTGTTCACCGAGGATTGCACGATCCGCTACGGCGCCGCCGCCGAGCAGCAGGGCCGCGTGCCGCTGCGCCGCGTGCTCACCGGCCTCGTCGAGCGGCGGCGCGATCTGCGCATGAGCAAGACCTGCATCGCCATCGACCGCAACAAGCTCGTCATCCGCTCCGAGGAGAGCTGGAAGGAAGGCGATGCGAACACGCCGATGACCGGCTTCGGCATCGAAGTGTGGACGATGCGCGACAGCAGGATCGCGGTCTGGGAAGCCGGATTCAGCGCGGGCGAAGAAGGGCTGCTGCGTCTCCCGGCGGCGGCGTAGGGGCGCTCCTCCGCAGGAAGCGCGCGTCGTCACGGTGTCACGTGCGCGCGGGCGCCGGAGCCCGGAGGCGCCAGGAGCCGCTTCTCGACATGCCGCGCGGCCAATGACGTCGGATAGCTCATCAGGATGTAGAGCACCGCCGTCACCGCCATCAGCCACGCGATCTGCGCCGGATCGCTGCGCGACAGGATCGAGAACTGCTTGGTGAGCTCCACGAGCGTGATCACCGAGACCACGCTTGTGTCCTTGAACAGTGCGATGAAGTCGTTGATCACCGGCGGGATCACGATGCGCACGGCCTGCGGCACGATGCACAGGCGCAGCGCCGTCCAGCGCGACATGCCGAGCGCGAGGCCGGCTTCCATCTGGCCCTTCGGAATCGCCTGGAGGCCGGCGCGATAGATTTCGGCCTCGTAGGCGGCATAGTTCATCGCGAGGCCGATGATGCCGGTCCAGAACGCCGGCACGTTCACGCCCACCACCGGCAGGAAGAAGAAGATGAAATAGAGCTGCAGCATCAGCGGCGTGCCGCGCATGAACTCGACATAGACGGCGAGCGCGGGGCGCAGCCAGCCGGGCCCGTAGAGCCGCCCGAGCGCGATCGCGAGACCGAACATGACCGCGAGCGGGAACGACAGGACGGCGAGGATCACCGTCATGCCCGCCGACTGAACCAGGATCAGGATGGAATCGAGGAAGCCGGGAATGGCGGTTGTCTTCGGCTCGGCCGACGGCGGCGTGCCGGGCGCGGCCGGCTTCGTCTCCTCCGTCGCTTCCTTGGCGAAGCCGTAGACTTTGCCGGCCTCGACGATGGCCTTGAGCTCGGCCTGCGCCGCGTCCCAGATTCCGTA
>CAZUYG010000718.1:0-2577 GCA_964624265.1 uncultured Candidatus Odyssella sp. | reverse complement strand
TGATCGATCTTGATCGTGCGCGTGGTCGTGTTCGGCGTGGACGTGGCCGGCGACGTCGTGCACGTGATCGTGTTTGTGGGCGTAGACCGCGAATTCGCGCGATGCCGGGCCGAACAGCGCGATGTATTCCGGATGCTGCGCCACCGCCTCGGGATGGCCGGTGCAGCAGACATGGCGGTTGAGGCACACCACCTTGTCGGTCGCCGCCATCACGAGATGAAGATCGTGCGAGACCAGCAGCACGCCGCAGCCGCGGCGCGCGCGCAGCGCCGCGATCCAGTGGTACAGCTCGGCCTGCCCCACGACGTCGATGCCCTGCGCCGGCTCGTCCATGACGAGCAGCTCGGGCTCGGCCAGCAGCGCGCGCGCGAGCAGCAGGCGCTGGAATTCGCCGCCGGAGAGATCCTGCACGGCGCGGCCGGCCACGTGCGCGATGCCGAGTTCGGCCATCGCCGCGCGCCGCGCCGCGACGCCGCCGCGCGGCGCGAGGCCGAGAAAGCGCTCGGCGGTGAGCGGCATCGCGCGGTCGATCTGCAGTTTCTGCGGCACGTAGCCGACGCGCAGGCCGGGCCGCCGCTCGATGCTGCCGGAATCCGGCTTCACGAAGCCGAGCAGCGTGCGCACGAGAGTCGTCTTGCCGGAGCCGTTGGGCCCGATCAGCGAGACGAGCTCGCCCGCGTGCACGGCGATGTCGACGCGCTCGAGGATGGGCGTTCCGCCCGGCGCCAGCGATACGCCGTGCGCCGCCACGAGGACCGGCTGTGCCACGGTCATCCCGCGCGGCAGTTCGGGCAGAGGCCCGCGATCTCGACCGTGGCGCGGCTCACGGCGAAGCCGATCTCCTTCGCGCGCGCGGCGATGGCCGCGCCGATCGCGGCGTCGTCGAGCTCGGCGGCAGAATGGCAGCCGGTGCAGATCAGGAACTGGCCGACATGGCGCTCCGTTGGCGCCGCACAGCCGACATAGGCGTTGAGCGATTCGATGCGGTGGATGAGCCCGTTCTCGACCAGGAATTCGAGCGCGCGGTAGACGGTGGGCGGCTGCGCGCGCACGCCCTTTTCGCGCAGGCGGTCGAGCAGCGTGTAGGCGCCGACCGGCTCGTGGCTGTTCCAGATCAGCTCGAGCACGGAGCGGCGCTGCGCGGTGAGGCGCACGCCCTTGGCCGCGCATTGGCGTTCGGCCGCGGCGAGCGCGTCGCCCACGCAATGCGCGTGATCGTGCCCCGGCGGCGCGAAGCCGGCGCGTTCCTTCCTGGCATGTGCGCGTCGTGGAGCGGGCATGGCATGCATCTCGGCGGCGAATTTGTTATAATATAACACGACCCCGCGCAAAAGGCGAGAGCGCGGCGCGCCGCGTCAGGATCGTCGCGCATAGGCCGCGCCGTCGTCGACGTCGGCGAGCGTCGCGACGCGCGCATGCGTTTCGCCCGGCGCGAGATTGGCGAGCGTGTCGGCCAGCGCGTGCGGGCCCGACCAGCGCACGCGCCGGAACAAGCCCGGCATCGCATGCAGGCGGCGCTGGCCGACGAGCCAGTAGCCGCCATCTTCGGCCGGGCCGAACACCGCGTCGCGGCTGCCAAGCGCCGCGAAAGCGGCTTCGATGTGCGCGCGCGTGATGGCGGGAATGTCGCTGCCGATCAGCACGGCCGGTCCCGGCGGCAGACGCGCGAAGCTCCGCGCCATGCGCTGCCCAAGATCGCCGCGCCCCGGTCCGACCACGGCGACAGTGCGCGGCAGCCAGCGCCAGCGCCGCCGGGCGGCGCGCGCGAAATCGTCGGGGGCGACGGCGAGCCAGCAGCGCCACGGCGCTTGCCGGGCGACGCGCGCGATCAGCGCCTGCAGCGTCTGCTCGTAGAAGCGCAGCGCCGCCGCCACGCCGATATCGCGCGCGAGCCGCGTCTTGACCGCGCCGAGCCGCGGCTCCTTCGCGTAGACCACGAGATGGCGCTGCATCGCTAACGCCCATAGAGCCGCGCGAGCCAGCGCGGCGGCACGCCGAGGAAATAGAGCGAGAGCAGCGCCACGTTGCGCGCCGGGCGCAGGCGCCAGCCGTCGCGCCGGTAGCGCGCGGCGGAGGTGAGCGCGGGGTGATCGAGCACGGCGAGCCGCAGCCTGCCGATGCGGCGCACCAGCGCCACGTCTTCCATCAGCGGGATCGCCGGATAGCCGCCGAGCGCGCGATAGAAATCGCGCGCGATCAGCAGTCCCTGATCGCCATAGGCGAGGCCGAGCGCGCGTACGCGCAAGGCGACGCGCCGCTCGATGCGCCGCGCGCGCGGATCGGCATCGTCGAGCGCGAAGCGGAAGGCGGCGGCGCGCGCCGCGTTCGCCGGATCAGCCATGAAGCGCGCGGCTACTTCGCGCCAGCCCGGCGCCGGCCGCGTATCCGCATGCAGGAACAGCAGCCATTCGCCCCGTGCCGCCTCGGCGCCCGCGCGCAATTGCGAGCCGCGCCCGCGCGGCGCCTGGATCGCCCGCGCGCCGGCGGCGGCGGCGAGCGCGGCCGTGCCGTCGCGCGAGCCGCCGTCGGCGACCACGATCTCGTCGCCGGCAAGCTCCGGCGCGAGCGCGGCCAGCG
>CAZUYG010000717.1:0-2580 GCA_964624265.1 uncultured Candidatus Odyssella sp. | reverse complement strand
GATCGCGCAGGGCGATCTCGGGCTGCCGGTCTTCGTCGGCACGATGCAGTTCGGCACGCAGGAGGTGATCAAGCGCGCGAAGGACATCCGCCCCGGCGACGTGTTCATCGTCAACGACCCCTATCTCGGCGGCACGCATCTGATGGACGTGCGCTTCGTGAAGCCGTTCTTCTACAAGGGCAAGCTGTTCTCGTGGCTCGCGAACACGGGTCATTGGGCGGACACCGGCGGCGCGGTGCCGGGCGGCTTTTCCGCCACCGCCACCGAGGTGGAGCAGGAAGGCCTGCGCCTGCCGCCGGTAAAGCTGTTCAAGGCGGGCAAGCTCGACGAGGAAATCCTCGCGATCATAAATTCCAACATCCGCATCGCCGACCAGCGCATCGGCGACATCAAGGCGCAGGCCGCGGCGCTCAACGTCGGCGAGCGGCGCCTCACCGCGCTGCTCGACAAATATGGACAGAAGACGGTCGAGGACGCGATCGCCGCGCTGCGCCGCGGCGCCGAACGGCTCATGCGTGCGAAGATCGCGCAGATTCCGGACGGCGTGTATCGCGGCACGTCGATAGTCGATTCCGACGGCGTCGTTGACGAGCCGCTGCACATCAAGCTCGCGATCACGAAGAAGGGCACCGATCTCCATTTCGATTTCACCGGCTCGTCGCCGCCCTGCCTCGGGCCGATGAACAGTGTGATCGCGACGACGTGCTCGTCGGTCTATCTCGCGATCAAGCACATCTTCCCCGACGTGCCGATCAACGCCGGCACCTATCTGCCGCTCAAGATCAAGGAGCCGCGCGGCACGTTCCTCTACGCCGAATATCCGCGGCCGGTCTCGGGCTGCGCCGCCGAGGTGAGCCAGCGCATCGCCGAGGCCGTGTTCGCGGCGCTGACGCCGGCGCTGCCCGACCAGCTTTTCGCGGCGCCGGCCGGCACCAGCGGAAATTTCGCGCTCGGCGGCACCGACCCCGCGACGAACCGCAGCTACGTCATGTATTTCTTCACCGGCGGCGGCTATGGCGGCAGCCGCGACGGTGACGGCATCTCCAACGGCTGCTCGACGATCGGCATCTCGAAGGCCGTGCCGGTGGAAATCCTCGAGCAGCGCTTCCCGATCCTGATCGAGGAATACGCGCTGCACGAAGGCTCGGGCGGCGCCGGCCAGCAGCGCGGCGGCTTCGGCTTGAAATACAAAGTGCGCCTGCGCCGCGGCAACGCGCGCGCGTCGTTCGTGATGGACCACGGCCGCACCGGCCCGCAAGGCGCGTTCGGCGGCGCGGATGGCGGCCTCAACAAGGTGTCTGTCTCGCGCAACGGCGAGACCTACATCCCGCCGCACCTTTCCAAGGACCAGGACATCCGCATCGAGGCCGGCGATTCGATCACGGTGATGACGCCGGGCGGCGGCGGCTTCGGCGACCCGTTCGCGCGCGATCCCGCCCTCGTCGCCCGCGACGTGCGCCGCGGCTATTACACCGCGGAGCAGGCGCGCGAAAAATTCGGCGTGGCGCTCGATCCGGCAACGTCTGCCGTCGACGCCGCGGCAACGGCTGCGTTGCGCGGCCGAAGAGTGGCTGCCGCCGCTTCCGGCGGTTGAACCGGGCGGCACGCGGCCTCATACTCGCGGCATGAAGACGCTGCGCCTCCTTCCTGCGGCTTTCCTCCTTGCAGCCTGCCAGCTCGGCGGCACGAGCTATTCGGACACCGACGAGGCGAAAGAGACCTGCCGCGACCTCGGCTTCGAAGGCGCCGCCCATGCGCGCTGCGTCGCCGAGCGCGAGCACCAGGCGGCGTGCCGCAAGTTCCTCAATTCGCGCGACTACACCGCCGCCGAGGCACGGCGGCGGAAATGCGAGTAAACCGGACGCGCATCCCCCATTGCTTTGTGGCCGGCCCGCGGCCGCCGCCCGCGATCATTCGGGTTCGAAGCGAGGAATGACGCCAGCTTCGGCGCGCCGAATGATTCAGATCAACGCACCGGGCCGTATCCCCGCCTATTCGGGAATGGCCATCTCGGAGGCCGATGCCATGGATATCACCGTCAATCCGCAATCCGTCGCCTTCATCATCGAGAAGGCGCGCGAATTCGACGCAAAAGTCGAGCCCGACGATCCCGATTCCGGCTCGAACGCGAGCGACGACAAGGCGATCGACGTGCTCGAGGATTTCGCCGACGACCCGACGCTCGAGGAGCTCAAGAGCGCGATCGACGGCCTGAACGAAGACGAGAGCCGCGATCTCGTGGCGATCATGTGGACCGGACGCGGCGATTACGACAAAGACCAATGGGCCGAAGCCAAGGCCCAGGCCAACACGATCCCGCCGCAGGATCGCAGCCGCTATCTCATCGGCACGCCGTTGCTGGCCGACTATCTCGAGCAGGGCCTCGACGAGCTGGAGATTCCGGTTCCCGAAGCGGAGGACTAGCCGCGAGGGCGCGTGGCCGCACCGGCGTTAGCGGATTTTTAACCGCAAACGGCAGCATTCGATTCACCATGTGTGTCAGGAATATCTTGAGCCGCAATTTGATATTTCAATTGGGTCAGAAATTTCTCGAACCGAGTATTGGCCCGTGTCAGAGAC
>CAZUYG010000716.1:0-2581 GCA_964624265.1 uncultured Candidatus Odyssella sp. | reverse complement strand
GCCACTCGTTGATCGTCGTGTCGAACTGGATGCCGGGATCGGCCGAATGCCAGGCCGCCTCGGCGATCTTGTGCCAGAGCTGACGCGCCTTGCGCGACTTCGTCTTGCCCGAGGTGCGGCTTTTCAACAGCCACTCGGCGTCCTTCTCGACAGCCGTCAGGAATTCGTCGTTGACGCGCACCGTGTTGTTGGAGTTCTGGCCCGAGACGGTGAGATAGGCGTTGCCGTCCCAGTCCGTGTCATAGACTTCGAATTTCAGCGCGCGCGTGCCCTGCTTGCCGAGCTGCAGGACGCGCTGGATGTAGTTCTCCGGAATGAACGCCTGACGCGCGCCGCGAATGGCCTTGCGCAGCGCCGGGTTCGTCTTCGGATCGAACGGATCGGCGCCGTCAAAGGCCGCCGCGGCCGCGAGGATTGCGTTCAGGTGCTTTTCGGCGGCCTTCGAGCCGGCAACGAGCGCCGCCACCTTCTGCTCTTCGACGACCTTCCAATCGATAAAGGTCTCGATGTCCGGATGATCGATGTCGACGATGACCATCTTGGCCGCGCGGCGGGTCGTGCCGCCCGACTTGATCGCGCCGGCCGCGCGGTCGCCGATCTTGAGGAAGCTCATCAGGCCCGACGATTTGCCGCCGCCCGAGAGCGCTTCGTTCTCGCCGCGCAGGCGGGAGAAGTTCGTGCCGGTGCCGGAGCCGTACTTGAACAGCCGCGCTTCGCGCACCCAGAGATCCATGATCCCGCCCTCGTTGACGAGATCGTCGGAGATCGACTGGATGAAGCAGGCGTGCGGCTGCGGGTGCTCGTAGGCGCTTTGCGACTTCACGAGCTCGCCGCTCTTGAAATCGACGTAGAAGTGGCCCTGCGAAGGCCCGTCGATGCCGTAGGCCCAATGCAGGCCGGTGTTGAACCACTGCGGCGAGTTCGGCGCGCACATCTGGCGCGCGAGCATGAAGCGCAGTTCGTCGAAGAACGCGCGCGCATCGCCCTCGCTGTCGAAATAGCCGCCTTTCCAGCCCCAATAGGTCCACGCGCCGGCCATGCGGTCGAACACCTGCTTGGCGCTCGTCTCGCCGCCGGCTTTCGTGCCTTCGCGCGGCACCTTTCGCCATAGCCAGCCGGGTACGTCGATGTCGACGACGGCTTCGAGCTCGGCGGCGACACCGGCCTTGCGGAAATACTTCTGTGCGAGCACGTCGGTCGCGACCTGCGACCAGTCCGCCGGCACTTCTACTTCGTCGTTCTTGAACACGACGGAGCCGTCGGGGTTGCGGATTTCAGACGTGGCGCGCCGGAATTCGATGCCGGCGTAAGCGTCGCGACCCTCGACGGTGAAGTGACGGGTAATGCGCATTCCAAACCCCCGAAAACCTTGTTATCGACCGCGGCCGGTCGGTCCTGAATAAAGGCAACAGTCGTGCACCGCGGCGCCGGCGCGCCGCGCTGGGTTCGTCTTGGGCTTTACTTGCTTCGCCTTGGACCGCGATCCCTCTATTCGGTCCTTGGCTTCGCCGGGACGCTCATCCGCTCCTCTCGAGGGGTCGCACGCCCAGCCCCAACACCTTGCGTTGGTCGTCCGAAGGCGTCAACAAGATGTTGTGGCTTTCCCCGGAGTTCAAACAATTTCTAGGAGTTAGCAACCGGCTTTTCCTCTACGCTAACCACAAAATATGGCCGCTGAGGCTGTCACAAAACGCTACCGTGTCGCGCTAAGTGTTTGGAAAAAAGGAAAAAATCTTTATCCACAGGACTCACAGAGGCCCGGATTGCAGTTGCATGACGGCATCGAAGCGCAATGAAGCCGCCGCCGGAGCCTCAACCGGCTGCGCGGGATAATCGGCCGCGCGCCCTGAGCCGCGCCAGGGCGGCAACGCCAATCGCGCCGACGATGAGCGCGGCGCCGATTCCCTGCAGGCCGGTCAGCATTTCGCCGAGCAGCCAGCTGGCGAGCAGCACGGTCGCGATCGGCTCGATGTTCATCAGCAGCGCGCTGCGGCCGGGACCGGCGAGCGGCAGTGCCAGATAGAACGCGATCAGCGCGGTGGGGCTGGTGAAGGTCGCCGCTCCGAAAATGAGCCAGCCGCGCGCGCTTGCCGGGAGCGTCGGCCCGCCATCGGCGAGCATGAGCGTGCAGAAGAGCAGGGTACCCAGCGTCGACAGAGCGAAGGGGACCGCCAGCACCCTCATGTGGCGATTGAGCTGCGCGGCGCCAACGATGTTCCCCGCCAGTGCCACGGCCGAGACGGCGGCCAAAGCGAGGCCGCGCCAGTCGTACGCGGCGGCGCCGACTTCGAGCACGAGGGCCACGCCGGCGAACGCCACGGCCGCGGCCGCGAGCGTGCTCGGACGCAGCCGCTCCTGGCCGGCCGCCGCCGCCATGAACGCGACGAGCAGCGGGAACATGTATGTGACGAGGACCGCGAGGCTGACCGGGATGAACTTGAACGCGATCAGCAGCAGCGGATTGTGGAGGCCGTAGCACACGGCAGTCAGGCCAAAGGCAAGCCACGCGGCGCGCGGGACTTTCGGCCATTCGCCCTTGCGGCCGAAGACCAGCAGGAACAGGAGCAAAACGGTGGTCGTG
>CAZUYG010000715.1:0-2582 GCA_964624265.1 uncultured Candidatus Odyssella sp. | reverse complement strand
ATCGCGAAATCGGGCCTGCTGATCTTCTCCGACAGCAGCCAGGCCGGGCCGATCGCGCCGCCAGCTTCCTCGTCGTAGGTGAAGTGCAGTTCGACCGTGCCGCGCGCCTGCCCCGCCGCCTCCAGCGCCTTCAGCGCGAAGGCATAGGTGGCGAAATCCGATTTGGAGACCGCCACGCCGCGTCCATACATGACCCCGTCGCGGACGACGGCGCCGTAGGGATCGACGCTCCAGCCTTCGCCGGGCGGCACCACGTCGCCATGCGCGTTGAGCGCCACGACCGGGCCCGGGCCGAAGCGCCGCCGGATGACGAGATTGGTGGCGCTGATCATGCCGTTCGCGCGCACCAGCGCCTCGGGCACCGGATGGCGCTCGACCGCGAAGCCGAGCGCTTCCAGCAGCGCCGCCGCTTTCTCGGCCGCGGGCGCGCAATCGCCGGGCGGATTGTCGGACGGCGCCTTGACGATCCCGGCGAGAAAGCGCGCCTCGGCCTCGCGCTGCCCGTCGAGCCATTCGCGAATCTTCGCTTCGCGCGCGTCGCTCATCGCGCTTCCCCCTTCGGCCTGAATGCGCGGATGAAGCGGAGCAGCACGCGCGCGCCGGTCTCCGCGTCTTCGGCGGTGATCGCCTCCGCCGGATTGTGACTGATGCCGCGCGCGCAGCGCACGAACAGCATGCCGATGTCGGCAAGGCGGATCATCGCCATGCCGTCATGCCCCGCGCCGCTCATCAGGCGGAATTCGCGCACGCCCTCGGCGCGCACGGCGGCCGCGAACTGATCCATGATCCACGGGGCGCAGACCGCGGCCTTCGACGATTGCGTACCGTGGATCGCGAGCTCGACGCCGCGCCGCGCCGCGATCGCGCGGAACTCTGCGGACAGCGCGGCGATGGCCGCCTCGCGCAAGGCATCGTCGGCGCTGCGCATGTCGACGGTGAAACGCGCGGCGCCGGGGATCACGTTGATGGCGCCCGGCGCCGCCTCGATCTTGCCGACCGTGGCGACGAGGCCCGGCGCGCTCCCGTGCCGCTCGACCGCGAGCACGCATTCGGCCGCCGCGGCCAACGCATCGCGCCGGCCCGGCATCGGCACCGTGCCGGCGTGGCCGGCCATGCCCTTGATCTCGACCTGGAGCCGCGTGAAGCCGGCGATCGCCGTGACGACGCCGACCGGCAGGCCCTCCGCTTCGAGGCGCGGGCCCTGCTCGATGTGCAGCTCGGCATAAGCGAGAAGATCGCCGCGCCTGCGCGCGATGGCGGGAATGCGCGCCGGATCGAGGCCGAACTTCGCGTAGGCTTCGGCCAGGCTCGTGCCGGCGGCATCGCGCAGATCGAGCAGCGCCGGATCGAACGAGCCCGCGACCGCGCGGCTGCCGATCAGCGTGCCGCCGAAACGCACGCCCTCCTCGTCGCCGAAGCCGAGCACTTCGATCGCGAACGGCAGCCGCTCGCCGGCGCGGTTGAGCGCATCGACGCAAGCGATGGCCGTGAGCACGCCCAGGATGCCGTCGTATTTCCCGGCGTCGCGCACCGTGTCGAGATGCGAGCCGAGCATCAGGCACGGCAGGCCCGGCGCATTGCCCTCATAGCGCCCCGCGCAATTGCCGGCCGCGTCGAGCGCGGCGCTCATGCCGGCCGCGTGCATCCAGCCGAGCACGAGATCGCTGGCGCGCTTGTGCTCCGGCGTGAGGTAGCTCCGCGTCAGCGCCGGCGGCGTCTCGGTGATCGCGGCGAGCGCGTCGGCGCGCTCCAGCAATGCGGCGCCCGCGATCATCGCGCAGGTGCTTTGTACGGGTGCGTCGCGATCCAGTGCCGCGCGATGTCGATGCGCCGCGCGCACCAGACGCGGTCAAAGCCGCGCACGTAATCGAGGAAGCGCGCCAGCGCCGCCGCGCGGCCCGGCCGCCCGACGAGGCGGCAATGCAGGCCGATCGACAGCATCTTCGGCGCGGTTGCGCCCTCGGCGTAGAGCAGATCGAAACTGTCCTTGAGATAGGCGAAGAACTGATCGCCGCTGTTGAAGCCCTGGCTGGTCGCGAAGCGCATGTCGTTGGCGTCGAGCGTGTAGGGCACGATGAGCTGCGGGCGGCCGTGGCTCGCGTCCCAATAGGGCAGCTCGTCGGCGTAGCTGTCGGCGTCGTAGAGGAAGCCGCCTTCCTCGGCGACGAGGCGGCGCGTGTTCGGGCTGCAGCGGCCGAGATACCAGCCGAGCGGGCGGCTGCCGCAGACGCGCGTGTGGATCGCGATCGCGGTGCGCATGTGCTCGCGCTCGAGCTCCTCGGGGAGATGCTGGTAGTCGATCCAGCGATAGCCGTGCGTCGCGATCTCCCACCCGGCCGCGTTCATCGCGGCGACGGCGTCGGGATTGCGCTCGAGCGCCATCGCAACGCCATAGACCGTGACCGGAACGCCGCGCTCCGCGAACATCCGATGCAGCCGCCAGAAGCCGGCGCGGCTGCCATATTCGTAGATCGATTCCATGTTGACGTGGCGCGCGCCTTGGATCGGCTGGGCGCCGACGATCTCGGAGAGGAACGCTTCGGACGCGACGTCGCCGTGGAGCACGCAGTTCTCGCCGCCCT
>CAZUYG010000714.1:0-2582 GCA_964624265.1 uncultured Candidatus Odyssella sp. | reverse complement strand
GATGACGTCGAGGACGACGTGCGCCCAGAACCGGCCGCCGTCCTTGCGCATGCGCCAGCCCTGCGTGGCGAAGCGCCCGCTGGCCGCGGCGGCCGCCAGCGCGCGCTCGGGCAGGCCCGCGTCGCGATCTTCCTGCGGGAAGAACATGGAATAGTGCCGGCCCACGACCTCGTCGGGGCGATAGCCCTTCAGGCGCTCGGCGCCGGCATTCCAGGTGGCGATGCGGCCTTCGGCATCGAGCTCGTAGATCGCGTAGTCGACGATCGCGTCGAGCAGACGCTGATACCGGGCGTCGCGGTGCTCGGCGCCGGAAACGGCCATGTGCAGATCTCCAACCGAAGATAGAACGTACGCGGCGGAGAAAAGTGCCCGGCCGAACGCACGCGCGCCTGGCCCTGCGGCGTCGACGAAGGGCCATCCCCACTTTTTACGTGTGTGTAATTATACGCGCGCGGGCGGCCGTCACAAGCGGTGGAAAGAGCGTGCGGCCGCTCAACCCTTGAGCTCGCTCCAGAGCTCCTTCACCTTGTCGAAGAAGCCTTTCGCCTTGGGGCTCGCTTCCTCGCCGCCGCCGGCCTTGCGGAACTCCTCGAGGATCTGCTTCTGCTTCGCGCTGAGGTTGGTGGGCGTTTCCACCGTCACCTCGATGATCATGTCGCCGCGGATCTGGCTGCGGATCTGCGTCATGCCCTTGCCGCGCAGGCGGAACTGCTCGCCCGACTGCGTGCCGGCCGGGATCGAGACGCGCGCGCGCGTGCCCTCGACCGTCGGCACCTCCACGGCGCCGCCGAGCGTGGCCGTGATCATCGAGATCGGCACGTGGCAATAGACGTTGGCGCCGTCGCGCTGGAAAATCTCGTGCGGCGCGATCGAGATGAAGATGTAGAGATCGCCCGCCGGGCCGCCGCGCAGCCCCGCCTCGCCTTCGCCGGCGAGCCGGATGCGCGTGCCCTCGTCGACGCCGGCCGGCACGTTCACCGCCAGGGTCTTCTCGTTCACGATGCGGCCTTCGCCGCGGCAGGTCTTGCACGGCTTGTCCACCACCTCGCCGGTGCCGTGGCAGGCGCCGCAGGTGCGCTCGATGGTGAAGAAGCCCTGGCTGGCGCGCACGCGGCCGCGGCCGGCGCAGGTGGGGCACGGCTTGGGCTTGGCGCCGCCCTCGCCGCCCGTGCCCTGGCAGGCATCGCACTTGGCGGCGGTGGGCACGCGGATCGTGGCCTTCTTGCCCTTGTAGGCGTCCTCGAGCGAGACCTCGAGATCGTAGCGGAGATCCTGGCCGCGCTCGGGCCCGCGCTGCGCGCCGCCGCGGCGGCCGCGGCCGGTGATGTCGCCGAAGATGTCTTCGAAGATGTCGGCAAAGCCGCCGCTGCCGAAATTGAACTCGAAGCCCTGGCCCTGCTGGCCGGGGCGGAAGCCGCCCGGCGCCTGGCCCTGCGCGGGATCGAACGCGGCGTGGCCGAACTGGTCGTAGGCCGCGCGCTTCTGCGGGTCCTTCAGGATCTCGTAGGCTTCGTTGACTTCCTTGAATTTCTGCTCGGCCGCCTTGTCGCCCGGGTTGCGGTCCGGATGGAACTGCATCGCCTTCGAGCGATAGGCCTTCTTGACCGCCGCCTCGTCGGCTTTGCGGTCGACGCCCAGCACTTCGTAGAAATCGCGCTTGCTCATGGCCCCGGCGTCAGTCGGAAAGCGGATGGGCCGGCGGGATCAGGCGCCCGCCGTACCCTCGGGTACGATGATAGCGCCTGATCGCTGCCGTGCGTCCGCTGGTTACGCGCTCTTCTTCTTGTTCTTTTCGTCGACCTCTTCGTATTCGGCGTCGACGACCTTCTCGTCCTTGGCGCCCGCGGCCGGACCGGCGCCCGCGTCGGGCCCCTTGTCGGCGGGATTGGCCGCGGCCGCTTCCTTCTCCTGCTGGGCCTTGTACATGGCTTCGCCGAGCTTCATCGAGGTCTGCAGCAGGTTCTGCGTCTTCTGCTGGATCGCGCCGACGTCTTCGCCGTCCTTGGCGGTGCGCAATTCCGCGATCGCCGCCTCGATGGCGCTCTTCTCGTCGCCGCTCACCTTGTCGCCGTGTTCCTTCAGCGCCTTCTCGGTGCTGTGGATCGCCTGATCGGCGGCGTTCTTCGCCTCGACGAGCTCGCGCTTCTTCTTGTCTTCCGACGCGTGCGACTCGGCGTCCTTCACCATGCGGTCGATTTCGTCCTTGGAGAGGCCGGACTTGGCCTCGATGCGCACCTGCTGCGACTTGCCGGTGGCGCGGTCCTTGGCCGTGACCTGCACGATGCCGTTGGCGTCGATGTCGAAGATCACCTCGATCTGCGGCACGCCGCGCGGCGCCGGCGGGATGCCGACGAGATCGAACGTGCCGAGCATCTTGTTGTCGGCCGCCATCTCGCGCTCGCCCTGGAACACGCGGATCGTCACCGCCTGCTGGCCGTCCTCGGCGGTCGAGAACACCTGGCTCTTCTTGGTGGGGATCGTGGTGTTGCGGTCGATGAGGCGCGTGAACACGCCGCCCAGCGTCTCGATGCCGAGCGAAAGCGGCGTCACGTCGAGCAGCACAACGTCTTTGACATCGCCCT
>CAZUYG010000713.1:0-2584 GCA_964624265.1 uncultured Candidatus Odyssella sp. | reverse complement strand
CGCGCCCCACGATCATCGCCGCCAGCACTTCGTCCGCAACCGCGCCCGCCACCGCCGCCATCGGCGTGATGAACCGCTCCGCGAACGGCGCGCATGCCTGCCACATGCGCCGCGCGACGGGACCTTGCATCGAACAATTCTTGTCGTCCCCGCGAAGGCGGGGACCCACCTCGCCGCAGCTTTGTGTCTGGTCGCGAAGCACCGCGTTTGCGCGGGCATGGGTCCCCGCTTTCGCGGGGACGACCGGGATTCTGAGGAGAGGGAGTTCCGAAACAAGTTCCGGCAGCACCGATTGGAAACGCGCCCACGCCTGCTCGTAAGCCTGCGCGCATTCCGCCGCTTCGCCCCATGCCCGCAGCACGAGATCGATGGGGCCGTGCTGGAAGTGCCAGCGTTGGCCGTCGAGCGGAGCGCGCGCGGCGCCGGAAGGTGCTCTCTGGCTCATCCCGCTGGATCTTTCGGCAGGGGCGCGCCGGGCCACGGGCCCTGCGCGTGCCATTTCTGCACCTGGAGGCGGTCCGCTTTGGCCACGTCGTCGATGCGGCGAATGCTGTCGATGTGCCCGCCGAGCGCCGCGTAATCCTCGCGCCGCATCGTGAATTCGATCGGCGCCACGATCGCCGGCGTCGGCACGTGGCCGAAGGATTTCGCCGGCATCGTCGTGACGTCGACCATGAACGTGATGCCGCCGCCCGGCCACACGTAGACCGGCGCACCGCCGGAGGTGACGCGCGTGAGCGCATCCTTCACCGACCGCGTGAGCCGCACCGGGTTTTCGGTGACGCCCGCGCGCAGCGATCCGCCCGCGCCGGCCATGAACAGCACGGTCGAAAGCGCCGGCTCGCAGTTCTCGCCGATGCGCTCGACCGTCATCCGCAGATGCGCCGGCATCGGCGCCTTCTGCGGCTTGAGGTTCTCGTCGAGGACGAAATATTCGGCGTGCTCGCCGGTCGTGCTGACCATCAGCAGGCGCAGGCCGGGCCTGGCGTTCTTCGCGTCGATCCGCTCGATGATGTCGAGCGGGTTCTGCACGTTCGTGCCGCCCCAGCCGGTGCCGGGCTCGGCGACCTGGAAATAGCGCCCCGGAGTCGATTTCCGGCCGCGCACGCGGATGCCGGCCAGCGGCATGTCGAGGAAACGCCCGGCCTGATGCTCGGTGAGCACGCCGGTGATGTGGTCGTCGACGACGATGACCTCGTCGACATGGCCGAACCATTGCTTCGCGAAAATGCCGATCGTCGCGGAGCCGCAGCCGACGCGCATGCGCTCTTCCTGCTGGCCGTTGATGACCGGCGGTTTGCCGGCCTGCACGGTCAGTGCCACGCCGTCATCGACGGTCATCGCGACGGCCTCGCCGCTGCACAGCTTGAGCAGCGTGTCGCAGGTGACGACGCCTTCCTTCTTGGAGCCGCCGGTGAGGTGGCGCACGCCGCCGATCGACAGCATCTGCGAGCCGTATTCGGCCGTCGTGACGTGGCCGACCTGCTCGCCGTCCACGCGCACGGCGGCGGTCTCGTGGCCGACATGGCGGTCGGTGTCGATCTTCACCTTCACGCCGCAGTAGCTGAAGATTCCCTCGGTCACGACCGTGACCATGTCCACGCCGTCATGCTGGCTGGCCACGATGAACGGCGCCGGCTTGTAGTCGGGGTAGGTGGTGCCGGCGCCGACGCCGGTAACGAACATCGGCGCGCCGGGAACGAGCTTGCCGTCCCAGTCCCTGCCGGCGAACGGCACCATTGCGCCGCTCTTGTCGGCGATCTTCTGCGTGACGACGAACGGATCGAGCCGCGCCAGCTTGCCGTTGACGTTGCCGTAGCGGTCGCAGGCGCCCGTGCGGCCCGCGCGGATGCGGCACAGCACCGGGCACGCGTCGCAGGTGACGATGCCGTCGTCGGAGGCGGCCGGTTTGAGCATTTCGTTCATTTGCAGACTCCCGCCTTGAGCAGCGCCTCGCGCACGCGGTGCGGGGTCGCCGGGGCGAAATGCATGCGCACGCCGGTGGCGTGGTGGATGCCGCCGAAAATCGCGGGCGCGGTCGGGATGAGGGCCGGTTCCCCGATGCCCTTGGCGCCATAGGGCCCGAGCGGCTCGGGATCTTCGACGAAGATCACCTCGATCTCCGGCACGTCGCCGAAGGTCGGGATGAGGTAGTCGTGCAGGTTCTCGGTGCGGCCGGGCAGATACTCTTCCATCAGCGCGAGGCCGAGGCCCTGCGCGATGCCGCCGTGGATCTGGCCTTCCACCTGGGTCGGGTTGATCGCGCGGCCGACGTCGTGCGCGGCCGCGATGCGGCGCACCTTCACGGTGCCGAGCTCGATATCGATCTCGATCTCGGCCATCTGCGCGGCGAAGGCGTAGGTGGCGTAGGGGATGCCCTGGCCGTTCGCGTCGAGTTTCTGCGTCGGCGGGTCGAACGTGCCTTCGCCGGAAAGCGCGTCGCCGTTCGCGTCGGCCGGCAGCGCGGCGAGATCGACGACGCGGCGCGTTTCGCCCTCGCTGATCGTGAGCTTCGAGCCGTCGATCGCGATCGTCGCGCTGTCGCCGGCATTGGCGAGGCGCAGGATCTTGCGCCGCAGATCCT
>CAZUYG010000712.1:0-2593 GCA_964624265.1 uncultured Candidatus Odyssella sp. | reverse complement strand
GCGAGCAGCGCCTTGGCCATGCGGCCCGGCATGTCGAGGAAGAACGCGTCCTCGAGCTGCTCGCTGGTTTTCCGCAGCCGCCCGCACAGCACCTCGAGCAGGCGCTGCGCGAGATCCGGGTGCGCGCGGACGACGGGGACGAAATCGCGCCGGTCGAGGACGAGGATGTCGCTTTCCACAAGGGCCACCGCATCCGCCGTGCGCGGGCCGCCGTCGAGCACCGCGATCTCGCCGAACACCTGGCCGGGGCCGATCACGTTGAGCACGGCCTCCTTGCCGTTGCGCGAGACGGTGCAGATCTTCACGCTGCCGCGCAGCACCGCCATCATCGCCGTGCCCGGGCTCGCGCGCCGGAAGATCGTCTTGCCGCGCCGGCAGCGCTCGATGCGCGAGCGCGCCACCAGCTCGTCGATCGCGGCATCGGCAAGCCCGCGGAAGAAGGCGTGCTGCGCGAATATCTCGCGTCGGTCGACGTAGCGGACTTCGTCGCCCGCCTTTGCCTGCGATCCTGTCGCGTTCATCGTCACGTCCGGTCCCGGTGGTAACGAACGATACCATCCGCCGCGCCGCCCGCTGAGCGGAATCTACGGCCCGGCAGCCGCTGCCGGGAACCCGCGAAACATCGGCATTTTGCGCGCGTAACGTGCGGCCGATGACGCGAATTCGTCCGCCGCGGGTCCGCTCCCGCGGCCGCCGCGCGAACGTCGTATCGGCGTTGCGCCCGCGGCTTGCCGCCGGCAGACGACGCGCGGCCGGCGCCGCGCGAGGCACGGCGCGCCGGGGCGTTATGGGGAGGAGCGAAGGCGCTATCGCGTGGCCGGGCGACGCTGTATGACGGCGCCATCCAAACATTCCGGGTGTGTTGCGCGCCAGTGACGGAACCTTCGGTCAACGCTGTGAAATCGGACGCACGCAGCCCGCTGCCGCTGGGCCACACCGTCGGCGGCATGCGGATTCTCGCGCTGCTCGGCGGCGGGCGTTTCGGACTGGCCTATCTCGCTTCGGCGGCCGATGCGGCCGCGGGCGGGCAGCAGCACGTGGTGCTGCGCGAATACATGCCGGCGGGCGTGGCGACGCGCCGGTCCGACAGCTATGCCGTGCGCGCGCAGCGCGCGTCCGACCGGCCCGACTTCGACTGGGGCCTCTCGCGATTGCGCCAGGAGGCCGAGGCGCTCGGCGCGATCGAGCACCCGAATCTCGCGCGCATTCTCGGCCTGGTCGAAGAAAACGGGACCGCCTATCTCGTCGAGGAATACGTCGAAGGGCAGAGCCTCGAGGTCATCCTGGAGCGGCGCGGCAAGCTGCCCGAGGCCGAGATCCGTTTCCTGCTGACGCCGCTGCTCGACGGCCTCGAGCAGGTGCATCGCATCGGCCTCGTGCATGGCGCGATCGATCCCGCCGCCATCGTGTTCCGGCCCGGCGGCGTGCCGGTGCTTGTCGGCTTTGGCGTGCCCCGGCCGACGGCCGCGACGCGCGGAAACGGCGCCGTGCCCGAGACCGCGGGGAATGCATACGCGCCGTTCGAAATCCACGACGTGCGGGCATCGGTCGGCCCCTGGACGGACATCTACGCGCTCGGCGCCATCCTGTACCGCGCCGTCGCGGGCGTGGCGCCGCCGCCCGGTGCGGCGCGCGTGGCGGCGCTCGATCGCGGTGCGCCCGATCCCTATCGCGCGGCACAGGGACTGCAAGGCTACGGCAGCGGGCTGCTCGCCGCCATCGACCGCGCGCTGGCGCTGGCCGAGCGCGAGCGGCCGCAATCGCTGGCCGCTTTCCGTGCCGCGCTGACGCGCACGGCGGATGGCGCGTCCGATGCGTCGTCGCGGCGCAAGGCCGACGAGCCGCTGCTGTTCGATCTCGACACCGCGAAGGTGCCGCCGCCGAGCGGAACGCGCGAAATCGCGCCCGTGCACAAGGCGCGCGGCATGCGGCGCCGGGCTCCGCTGCCCGACACGCCGCCACCGCTGGCCGGCCCCGTGCCCGGCGCGGCGTCGCCGCCGGCGGCCGCGTCCCAAGCGTCGAGCAAAGCGGCCGCGCGGCGTGCCATGCCGCGTACCTGGATCTGGATCGTCGCCTTCGGCGCCGTGATCGCGGCTGGTCTCCTCGGCTGGCGGCAATACGAGGCCGCGTTGGGGCGAACCGCGACGGCGCCCGCGACCGATACGCGGCGTGCGGAAGAACAGCGCCGCGCGGCGCAGCAGCGCCAGGCCGAGGAGGCGCAGAAGGCCGCCGCGCGTCAGGCCGAAGAGGCGCAGAAGGCGGAGGCCGCGCGCAAGGCAGAGGAGGCGCGCAAGGCCGACGAGGCCCGCAAGGCAGATGATGCGCGCAAGACCGAAGAAGCGCGGCGTGCGGAAGAGGAGCGCCGGCGCGCCGAGGCCGAGCGGGCGGAGCGTTCCGCAGCGGCACTGCGCGAAGCGATCCCGAAAATCGAGGCGGCTCTGGCCAGGCAGGACTGGCCGGGCGCGCGCACATTGCTGATCGCGGCCGAAAGCCTCGCGCCAAACCATGCGAAACTGTCCGAATTTCGCGGCGCGCTGGTCGCCGAAACGGCGCGGCGCGTGGCGCGAGCCGACGAGGCGGCTGCGCGCCGCGA
>CAZUYG010000711.1:0-2593 GCA_964624265.1 uncultured Candidatus Odyssella sp. | reverse complement strand
GGCGGCGCGCTCAAGAACATGTGGGAGAAGGCGGTTCCGGGCCTTTCGATCCAGGCGCTGCCCGGCGCCGGCATCTCGAACGTGCGCGCGGTGCACGAGGGCAAGGCCGACATCGGCTTCGGCAATTCGATCACGACCGTGGACGCGATCGCGGGCAACGCGCCGTTCAAGGAGCCGCACAAGAACGTGTGCAACGTCGCGACGCTCTATCCGCAGTATTTCCAGGTGGTGGCGCTGGCCAGCTCGGGCATCAACACGGTGGCGGATTTCAAGGGCAAGTCGCTGACCACGCAGGTGCGCGGCAACACCGGCGAGCTCATCACGCAGCACATCCTCAAGGTCGCCGGGCTTTCCTATGGCGACATGAAGGTGAGCTTCAGCTCCTACAACGACTCGGTCGATCAGATGCGCGACGGGCACGCGCAGATCTTCACGCTCGGCACGGCCATTCCGGCCAATTCGGTGATGGATCTCGCGACCAGCCGCGACATCAAGCTGATCGACCTTTCCGCGCAGCACGAAGCGATGCGCAAGATCAACCCCGGCTACACGCTGGTGACGATCAAGGCCGGCACCTATCCGAAGCAGGACAAGGACGTGAAGGTGATCGGCTACGCGACCCACATCGTCGCCTCGTGCAAGCTTCCCGAGGACCGCGTCTACGCGATGACGAAGGCGATGCACGCGAACCTCAAGGACATGGCGGCGATCAACAAGCAGATCGCCGAGCTGACGCCGGCCGCGATGGCGGAAGACATCGGCGTGCCGCTGCATCCGGGCGCCGCGAAGTACTATCGCGAAGTGACGAAGAAGTAGCCGCGGCAAGTCCGCGGGACGCACGCGCATGACCGAGGTGGCGCCGACGGCGCCCCCGGCGCGCTCCTGGGCGGCCTATGCGATCGTCTTGGGCGGCATCGCGATGTCGCTGTTCCATCTCTACGCGATCGCCGTGGCGCCGCCGGAGGCGTTTCCGTTCCGCGCGGTGCACCTCGCTTTCGCGATCACGCTGGTCTTCCTGCTGTTCCCGCTCGTCAAATCGGGCGCGCGCGCGCGTCCGCGCTGGTGGGATATGGCCGCGCTGCTGCTGGCGCTCGGCACCTGCGTCTACATCCTCGTTCTCTACAAGCCCTACATCTTCGAGCGCGATCCGTTCGTCGACACGCCCGATCTGCACGACAAGATCATGGCCGTGCTGTGCGTCGCCATGGTGCTCGAGGCGACGCGGCGCATCCTGGGCTGGGCGCTGCCGATCACCGCCGCCCTGTTCCTCGGCTATGCGTTCGTTTTCACGAACATCGAGTTCTCGAAATACGTCAACCAGCTCTATCTGACGACCGAGGGTATCTTCGGCCAGACGCTCGGCGTCTCCGCCAGCTACGTGCTGATCTTCGTGCTGTTCGGCGCATTCATGGAGCGCGCGGGCACCGGCCAGCTGTTCATGGATTTCGCGCTGTCGCTCACCGGCACCAGCGCCGGCGGGCCGGGCAAGGTGGCGGTGGTGAGCTCTAGCCTGTTCGGCACGATCTCGGGCAGCGCGGTGGCCAACGTCATGGTCGATGGGCCGATCACGATCCCGCTGATGAAGCGCACCGGCTTCCCGGCGCATTTCGGCGCGGCGGTGGAGGCGGTGGCGTCCACCGGCGGGCAGATCATGCCGCCGATCATGGGCGCCGCCGCGTTCCTGATGATCGAGTTCCTGAACGTGCCGTATCTGCAGGTGGTCGTCTGGGCGATCATCCCGGCGATGCTGTACTACGTCTCGTGCTTCGCGGCGGTGCATTTCCAGGCCAAGCGCCAGGGCCTCAAAGGGCTGCCACGCGAGGAATGCCCGCGGCTGTGGCGCGTGCTCGGCGAGCGCGGGCATCTGTTCCTGCCGATCGTCGTCATCCTCGTGATCATGTTCACCGGATCGTCGGCGCCGCTCGCGGCGCTGGCGGGAACGGCCTCGTGCGTGCCGCTCATCTTCCTGCGCGGGCCGATGATCTCGGTGCCGCTGCTGGCCGCCGTCGCCGTGCTGGTGGCCGTCGGCATGCGCTCGCTCGGCGGCTTCGAGGTGAGCGGCCCGGCCGTCATCTGGGCGAGCGCCACGATGGTCGGCGGCTCGCTGCTGGCCGCGCTCGCGCAGGCCGCGGCGCGCGACAGGCTCGGGCGCAGCGTCGTGCTCGTCGTGGAGGCGCTGGTCGATGGCGCCAAGAACGCGCTGTCGGTGGCGCTGGCCTGCGCGGCCGCCGGCATCATCATCGGCGTCATCAACCTGACCGGCCTCGGCCTCAACTTCACGCAGTTCGTGCTGGCGCTCGCGCAGGATACGCTGCTGCTCGCGCTGATGGTCACGGCGGCCGCCGGCATCGTGCTCGGCATGGGCATGCCGACGACGCCGGCCTACATCATCATGGTGTCGCTGCTCGTGCCCGCGATCGCGAAGCTCGGCGTCGCGATTCCGGCCGCGCACATGTTCGCGTTCTACTTCGCGATCCTCTCGGCGATCACGCCGCCGGTGGCGCTGGCGGTGTTCGCCGCGGCGAGCCTGGCCCGCGCCAACATGTGGAAGGTGGGGCTGGAGTCGATGCGCTGCGCGGCGCCCGCCTACATC
>CAZUYG010000710.1:0-2595 GCA_964624265.1 uncultured Candidatus Odyssella sp. | reverse complement strand
AACGCCGCCGCCGCCTATGCGGCGACGCGTGCGCTCGGCGTGGCACCGGAGACGATCGCGGCGGCGATGAAGACCTATCGCAGCCTGCCGCACCGGCTCGAGCGCGTCGCGACGGTCGACGGCGTCACCTATGTCAACGACAGCAAGGCGACGTCGCCCGAAGCGACCGTCTGGGCGCTCACCTCCTACGACAAAGTCATCTGGATCGCCGGCGGTCTCTCGAAGGAAGTCGGCTACGACGCGCTGATCCCCTATCTGCCGAAAATCGCGCATGCGTTCCTGATCGGCAAAGCCGCCGGCGAGATCGCGGCGTTTCTCGCCCGGCACGGCATTCCCGCGACCGTGAGCGAGACGATGGAGCGGGCCGTTCCGGCCGCCCATGCGCTGGCGAAATCGGCCAAGAGCGCGCGCGTGGTGCTGCTGTCGCCGGCCTGCGCGTCGTTCGACCAATACCGCTCGTTCGAAAAGCGCGGCGACGATTTCCGCGCGCACGTGAAGAAGCTCGGAGCCGGCGCATGAACACGACCGCCCTCGCCCGCACCGATACCAGCATCGTCGGACGCTGGTGGTGGACCGTCGACAAGATGACGCTCGGCGTTCTCCTGGTGCTGATCGTTTCGGGCGCGGTGCTGACGCTCGCCGCCGGCCGCCCGGCCGCGGCGCGCATCCAGCTCGACAGCATGCATTTCGTGAAGCAGCAGATGGCCGTCATCGTCGTCGGCCTGGGCGTCATGGTCGGCACGTCGCTGCTCTCGCCGCGCTGGGTGAAGCGCATCGGCGTGATCGGCCTCTTCCTCGTGTGGCTGCCGCTGACCGCGCTCGCCACGTTTTACGGCCCCGAAATCAAGGGCGCGCATCGCTGGCTGCATATCGGCTTCTCGCTGCAGCCCTCGGAGTTCCTGAAGCCCTGCTTCGCGATCTTCGCGGCATGGATGTTTTCGCTGTGGAAGGAAAACCGCGGCTTCCCGGGCTGGATGATCGCCACCGGCGTCTGCGGCGTCATCATCGTGCTGCTCGCGAAGCAGCCCGACGTGGGCATGGCCGCGGTCGTCTTCGCGATCTGGTTCAGCCAGCTCTTCCTGGCCGGCCTCGCCTACATGTGGGTCGCGGCGGCGGTCGGCGGCGTGGCGGCGGTGGGCGTCGCGGCCTATTTCACGGTTCCGCACGTCGCGCACCGCATCAAGCTGTTCCTCGATCCGTCGAGCGGCGACAACTATCAGGTCGACCGCTCGCTCGGCGCGTTCATGAACGGCGGCCTGTTCGGCAAGGGGCCCGGCGAGGGCACCGTGAAGGCGCAGCTGCCCGACGCGCACAGCGATTTCATCTTCGCGGTGGCCGGCGAGGAATTCGGCCTCATCGCGTGCCTCGTCATCGTCACCGCCTACGCCGCGATCGTGATGCGCGGCCTCGCGCGCGTGTTCGACGAGGGCAACCTGTTCGTCATGTACGCGGCGACGGCGCTGCTGACCGGCTTCGGCCTGCAGGCCTTCATCAACATGGCCTCGGCGCTGCATCTGATGCCGACCAAGGGCATGACCCTGCCGTTCATCTCCTACGGCGGCACGTCGTTCGTGGCGCTCGCCTTCGGCATGGGCATGGTCCTGGCGCTCACGCGCCGGCGCTCCGGGAGCGTGTTGTGAGCGCGGCACCCTCCACCGCAGCCAAGCGCCCCGCCGTGCTCACCGCCGGCGGCACCGGCGGCCACATGTTTCCGGCGCTCGCGCTGGCGGAGGAGCTCGCGCGCCGCGGCCGCCGCGTCGTCGTCTTCACCGACGCGCGCGGGCAGAACTACGCCGAGAAGATCGCGGGCATCGAATCGATCGTCGTGCCGTCGGCCTCGCCCTCGCGCGGCGGCCCGCTCGGACGCATCGGCTTCTTCGCGACGCTCGCGCGCGGCGCCTGGGCGGCGAGCCGCCTGTTGCGGAAGCTGCGCGCCGAGATCGTCGTGGGCTTCGGCGGCTATGCCTCGTTCCCGGCCGGCTTCATGGCCGCGCGCCAGCGCCTGCCGCTGATCCTGCACGAACAGAACGGCTATCTCGGCCTCGCCAACCGCAAGCTGGCGAAGAAGGCCGCCGCGATCGGCATCGCGTTTCCCAAGGTCGTGGGCATCCCCGGCACGGGCGCCGAGATCGCCCAGGTGGGGAATCCGGTGCGGCCCGCGTTCCTCGACATCCGCGAGCAGCCCTATGCCGCGTCGGCGAACGGCGCGCCGTTCCGCCTCATGGTGATGGGCGGCAGCCAGGGCGCGCGCGTGTTCAGCGAAGTGCTGCCCGAGGCGCTGGGCAAGCTCGACGCCGCATTGCGGACCCGCCTCGACGTGGCGCAGCAATGCCGGCCGGAAGACCTCCCTGCCGTGCAGGCCGCCTACGCCAAGATCGGCGTGAAGGCGACGCTCAAGAGTTTCTTCGACGACGTGCCCGCCCGCCTCGGCGCCGCGCATCTGCTGATCGTGCGCGCCGGCGCCTCGACCGTGGCCGAGATCACGGTGGCCGGCCGCCCCGCGATCTACGTCCCCTACCCGCACGCCGCCGACGACCACCAGCGCTACAACGCCGAGGCGGTGGCCGCCGCCGGCGCCGGCTGGGCGATCGCGCA
>CAZUYG010000709.1:0-2596 GCA_964624265.1 uncultured Candidatus Odyssella sp. | reverse complement strand
GCGGCCGCATCCTGAGCGCCTTCATGCGCGCAGGGTGGCGCGGCCTCGCCTCGGGCGCCTGCTTCGGCGTGATGATGACCGGTTTCATGCTGGCGCTGGCGCGCACTTCGGTCGCCAACACGATGCTGCTGATGACGGCCGCGCCGGTGTTCGCGGCGCTGCTGGGCTGGGCGGTTCTGGCCGAGCGCCCCCGTCCCGCCGTCTGGGCGGCGATGGCCGCCGCCGCCGGCGGCATTGCGCTGATGGTGGCCGCGGATCTCGGCAGCGGCGCGATGCTTGGGAACCTCATCGCGCTTTCGATCGCGGTGGCGGCGGCGGTGAACATCGTCGTCCTGCGGGGGGCGCGCCAGATCAACATGATCCCCGCCATCGCCATCGGCGGCGTGATTTCGGGCCTGCTCTCCCTTCCTTTCGCCGATCATGCCGGCGCGGGCGGTCTGAACCTGTTGCTGATTTTCCTGCTCGGGGTCGTGCAGCTCGGCTGCGGCGCGATCCTGTATCTCTACGGCGCACGCCATCTGCAGGCGGCCGAGACGACGCTGATCGCGATGCTCGAGAGCGTTCTGGCGCCGATCTGGGTGTGGCTGCTGCTCGGGGAGACGCCGACGATTTACGGCCTTGCCGGCGGAAGCATCGTCTTCGCCGCGGTGGCCGCACTGACCATAACATCCGCACGTCGACGCCCGGTCGCCGTGTCGCCCACAACCGGCTGAGTCCGCTCAGGCAGCGCCGAGAAGCATCTGCAGCTTCTGCGCCAGTTCGGCCTTGCGATAGGGCTTGGCGAGGACGGCTTCGCCATCCGGCACATGGTCGGCCTGCCCCGCGCCGTCGACAGAGCCCGACGCGAACAGTACCGGCAGGCCCGGCCGCCGGCGCCGCACCTCGGCCGCCAGCGACGACCCGCTCATCCCGGGCAGCCCGATATCAGTGAGCATGAGCCCGATATCGCAGTGAGCGGCGAGCGCGCGCAGGGCTTCTTGCCCATCGCCGGCCGCCAGCGGCTCGTAGCCGAGCGAGGACAACACCAGCAGGGTGTAGTCCCGCACCATTTCGTCGTCCTCAACCACGAGAATTTTCATTCGGCTACGTCCTCTCCCAGGCTGGCGCTGCACCTGCTCGAACTTTCCGCATTCGATTTCAGCACGGTAGCTTCCTGTTCGGCTCGCGCGCCCGCGGCCGCCGCCTTCATAAAACCGAACGCAATGTCCGCAAGAACTGGGGCCCGATCAGCACTCAAAACCCGTAACAGGGCTAGGTTAATAAATCGTGACCCGACGCGAGGTGGGCACGGTCCCAGCGTTAACTGGTAGCGTTCGCACGCCGCCATGATATATTAGTTGCAGGCTTGGTGCCTTCCCGCCCAGTGGGAAACGCTTCGGAGCGCGCAACAGGCGGTGAAATGGCAAAGATTCTCGTTGTCGACGACGACACGCTTGTCCGCAGTTCGCTTTCGTACGCGCTGGAGGACGCCGGGCACGATGTGGTCCAAGCCGGCGATGGCAACGAAGGTCTGACCGCCCTCAAGCGCGCCAGGTTCGACGCCGTCGTCCTCGATATCCTCATGCCGGAGCGCGAGGGTATCGAAACGATCCTGGAAATCCGCAAGACGTGGGATCAACTGCCAGTCCTCGCGATTTCCGGCGGCGACAAAACCGGCTGCACCGATTTCCTGCGCATGGCAGCAGCGCTCGGCGCCAACGACACGATGGCCAAACCGTTCACGGATAGCGAATTCGTCGAACGCGTCCTGCGCCTCGTGAACGCGACGACGGCTTGAACGGCGCCGCCGGATCGCTCGCGCGGCGCGCCGCGGCCCGCCCAGTCCGGTAGTTACGCGTTGCGGTCCTGGGCAGCGCCACGCTATCAAACGCCGCTTCTAGGGATTCGCAGACGCCATGGCCGCCGCAGGCCCAAGCTCCGGCTTCGTCATCGCCCGCGCCCGCCCGCATAGCGCCGTCCGGCGCGGCAGTGCCGGGAGCGCGTCCTGATGCGCCGCTTTTTCCGCGGATTGCTGCGGCTCCTTCAGTTCGCCGGCGTCGTCGTGCTGATCGCCGCGTCGGTGGGGCTGTGGTGGCTCGATGCGTCACTGCCCGAGCTCAGCGGCTCCTACACCGTCAACGGCATCACGGATCCTGCCCGCATCGTGCGCGATCGCAAGGGCATCCCGCACATCTACGCGCAGACCTACGAAGACGCGATGTATGCGCTCGGATTCGTGCACGCGCAGGACCGGCTCTATCAGATGGAAAGCCAGCGCCGCATTGGCGCCGGCCGTCTCTCGGAAGTCGCGGGCAGCAGCACGGTTTCCTTCGACCGCATGATGCGCGCGCTTGGCCTCTACCGCCGCGCCGAAGCCGATTTCGCCCACCTCGAGCGCGACACCCAGCGCGCGATCGAAGCCTACACCGCCGGCGTGAATGCCTATCTCGCCGAGCGGCGCGAGAAGCTGCCGCCCGAATTCCTGCTGATCGGCACGCCCGAGCCCTGGAAGCCCGCCGATACGCTGGTCTGGGGCAAACTCATGGCGCTCAACCTTTCGACCGGCTGGCGCGAAAAGCTGCTGCGCGCGCTGTTTCAGCAAAAGCTTGGGCCGGAG
>CAZUYG010000708.1:0-2602 GCA_964624265.1 uncultured Candidatus Odyssella sp. | reverse complement strand
GGCATGCTCTGGCGTTTCGGGCGCACGCGGATCGAGCAGGCGGGACCGTTCTCGGATCTCTCCGGCTACGATCGCATCCTCGCCGTCGTGGAGGGAGGCGGGCTGGTGCTGCATCCGAAGTTTCGCGCGCCGCTCGAGGTGCACGCGCCATTCGCGCCCGTGCACTTCCCGGGCGAATGGGCGATCACGAGCGAGCTGACCGCGGGTCCGGTCGGCGTGCTCAATCTCATGGCCGACCGCCTGCTCTATAAGATCGATCTCGTTTTTCCCGCACCGGGAGACGCCGCCGAGATGTCTGGCGCCGTCTGCATCGTGCTGGCGCTCGAAGACACCGCGATCGACATCGGCGGAAAAGCGACGGCGCTGGCGCGCGACGGCGCGCTGCGGATCGATGGCGCGCACCGCCTTGCCTACGCATTGCGCAGCGGCCGCGTGGCGGTGGCGACGATCCGCGACTAGCGGCGGCAGCGCTGCGCTTGTGCGATCCGTGACGGGATGACACTATCCCGCGCAGCCGCGGAAGGCAGCGGGGGCCGCAGCCGGAATGAGCATCGTCGAACGGACACGCCCGGGCACGCAATCCCGGCCCGCCGATGCTGGCCCCGCCTTTGCCGATCCCGCCGCGCTGCGCCACGCGGTGCGCGTCGGCCGCTTCCGCGGCCAGACCGCGGGCCAGGCACCCGGCTTCGTTCAGGGCAATCTCGCGATCCTGCCGCGCGATTTCGCCGCCGACTTCCTGCGCTTCTGTCAGCTCAATCCGAAGCCCTGCCCGGTCATCGGCATGGGCGAGCCCGGCGATCCGGCGCTGCCGCGCCTCGGGGACGGCATCGATATCCGCACCGACGTGCCCGGCTATTGCGTGTTCCGCGACGGCGAGCTCGCCGCCGAGACGCCCGACATTCTCGGCGAATGGCGCGGCGATCTCGTGACGTTCGTGCTCGGCTGCTCGTTCTCGTTCGAGGCCGCGCTGGTCGAAGCCGGCCTTCGCGTCCGGCACATCGACGAGGGCAAGAACGTCGCGATGTACCGAACGAACATTCCGAACGCGCCCGCCGGTCCGTTCGGCGGCACGCTCGTCGTCTCGATGCGCCCGTTCACGCCCAAGGACGCGATCCGCGCGATCCAGATCACGTCGCGGTTCCCCAATGTCCATGGCGCGCCGGTGCATTTCGGCGATCCGGCTGCGATCGGCATCCGCGACATCGCACGGCCCGATTTCGGCGACGCCGTCGCGATCGGACCCGGCGAAGTGCCGGTGTTCTGGGCCTGCGGCGTCACTCCGCAGCAGGCGATCCGCGCCGCGCGGCCGCCGCTCGCGATCACGCACCAGCCGGGCGCGATGCTCGTCACCGATCTGCGCAATTCCGAATTGGCCAGCCTTTAGGAGGGATACGAACATGCAACGCCTTGCCACGCTCGCGGCCGTCGCCGCGGGACTCGCCCTCGCCGCCCCGGCCGCGGCGCAGGACTACCCGAAGACTCATCTCAAGGTCGTCGGCTCGATTTCGGTTCTGCCGCCGTACAAGGACTACGAGCTGCCGTTCTGGACCAAGCATCTCGCCGCGAAGTCGAACGGCGCGATCACCGCCGACGTGAAGGGCTTCAACGAGATGGGGCTCAAGGGCCCCGAGGTGCTGCGCCTCATGGGCCAGGGCGTGATGCAGATCGGCGCGACGGTGATGGGCTATCTCGCGGCCGACGACCCGGCCAACGAAGCGGTGGACATGGCCGGGCTCGTCACCGACGTCGAGACTTCGCGGAAGATCACCGAGGCCTCGAAGCCGATGTACGAGAAGCTGTTCATGGCCAAATTCGGCGTGAAGCTGCTCGGCTTCGGCACCTATCCGGCGCAGGTGCTCTACTGCAACGCCGAGATCAAGGGCCTCGCCGACATCAAGGGCAAGAAGGTCCGCGTCGCCGGCCGCTCGCAATCGGAACTCGTCGCGGCGCTCGGCGGAACGCCGGTGACGATGGCGTTCGGCGAGGTCGTGCCGGCGCTGCAGAACAAGACGGTCGATTGCGGCATCACCGGCACGCTGTCCGG
Organism: uncultured Candidatus Odyssella sp.; assembly: GCA_964624265.1. Taxonomy (GTDB): domain Bacteria; phylum Pseudomonadota; class Alphaproteobacteria; order Bin65; family Bin65; genus SBBV01. The sequence goes on along the minus strand of CAZUYG010000708.1, from coordinate 558 downwards.
CAACATCGCGAAGTGGAACGAGGTCTCGACTCATCTGCTGGCGCTGCCGCTGAGCTGGGGCCAGATCGCCTATGCCGTGAACGCGAAATCGTGGGAGGGACTCGATCCCAAGGTACGCACGCTGATCACCGCGGAGATCAAGACGCTCGAAAAGGACGTCTGGGACGCGGCCGGCTATCACACCCAGCAGGGCTACGACTGCAATGCCGGGCTCGACAGCTGCAAGCTCGGCACCAAGGGCAAGATGAAGGTCGTGATGGCCAGCGACGCCGACAAGGCGCTGCTGCGCAAGACGATCGTCGACGTGACCTTGCCGAAATGGGCCGCGCGCTGCAGCGCCGATTGCGTCAAGGACTTCAACGAAACGATCGGCAAGGCGGTCGGCGTCGTCGCCAAGAAGTGACGGCGTGAGCCTGCGGATCACGGGCCGGGCGCTCGGCGCGGCCGGGCGCTGGCTCGATCCCGCGCTCCGCCTCGCCGACCGCGTCGCGCTGCGCGCGGTGTGGATCGGCGGCGCGATCCTGCTGGCTTCGGCCGTCCTCGTCTCGGTCGACGTCA
>CAZUYG010000707.1:0-2606 GCA_964624265.1 uncultured Candidatus Odyssella sp. | reverse complement strand
CATATCCGTCGAGGACGGCGCCGAGATCGTGGACGATGTAGAACGGCCGGCTGGTCTCGAAATTCTCGTAATAGTGCGCGGCATCGGAGGCGAGGACGATCCAGCCGATGCGAGTCCGCACCCGCACGGCCTGCATGCCCATCGTGTGCCCGCCCAAGAGATGGATCGAAAGGCCCGGCGCGATCTCGGCATCGCCATCGTGGAACGCGACGCGCCCGGCGAACACGTTTTTGACCATCCCGGCGACCTGATCGGGGGTGTAGTGCCGGCCGATCTCGCGATGCGCCATGTGCCGGCCGGTCGCGTACATCATCTCCTTGTCCTGGAGATGCCAGCGCGCGGACGGGAACTGCTCGAAGCCGCCGATGTGGTCGTAGTGCAGATGCGTGACGATCACGTCGGTCGCTTTCGCTGCGTCGACGCCGATGGAGGCCAACGCCTCGCTTGCGGTGCGCAGGAGTTTGCGGCCGCGCGTTTTCGCCTCTTCGTGTCCGAAGCCGGTATCCACGATCCAGCAGCGCCCGTCGCCGACGATCGCCCACACGAAATAGTCCATCGCATGCGGCCCGTCGTGCGGGTCGCCGCCGAGAAAATGCTCGGCGCGGCGCCCGGCGCGCTCGGCGTATTTGAGCGCGTAAACCCGGTATTCGGGCAATGCGGCCATCTCGGTTCCCTCCCCGCGCGGCGATGATAGAGTGCGCCCCGACGCGTGGAAATGACCCGCTGCAACGGAGGAAACGATGAGCCAGGAGCAATACGACGCCGGATTGCGCGAGCGGAAGGCGGTGCTGGGCGCCGAATACGTCGACAAGGCGATCGCCAATGTCGATTCGTTCAACCGCGAATTCCAGCGCATGGTGACGGAGTATTGCTGGGGCGGCACCTGGGGGCGCGGCGTCCTCTCGCGGCGCGACCGCAGCCTGCTCAACCTCGTGATGCTGTCCGCGCTCAATCGCCCGCACGAGTTCAAGATCCACATGCGCGGCGCGCTCACCAACGGCGTCTCGCTCGACGAGATCAAGGAGGCGCTGCACGTCGTCGCCGTCTACTGCGGCATCCCGGCCGGCGTCGAGGCCTTCCGCCTCGCGCGCGAAGTGCTCGACGAGAAGGGCATCAAGCCGCCGAAGTGACTGCGATGGCTCGTCCAATTCAATACGGCTTCATCGGGCTCGGCCGCATGGGCGGGCCGATGGCCGCCAACCTCGCCAAGGCCGGCTTCGGACCCAGCGTGTTCGACAAGGCGGGAACGGCTGAACGCGCACCGCCCGGTTCGGAGGCGGCCGCGAGCGTTGCGGGGATCGCGGGCCGCTGCGACGCGATCTTCCTGAGCCTCCCGGCGGGCCCCGACGTGCACGCGGTGCTCACCGAGATCGCCGCCGCGAAGCCGCGACGCGCGACGACGGTGATCGACCTCTCGACGATCGGCATCCCGGCGGCCGAGGAAGCGGCGCGCCGCGCGGCCGCGGCCGGGCTCGGCTGGCTCGACGCGCCGGTGAGCGGCGGGCGCGCCGGCGCCATCGCGGCGACCATCGCCGTGATGTGCGCTGGGCCGCGCGCGCTCGTCGAGGCGCATCGCCCCGCCTTCGCGGCGATGGCCAAGAACGTGTTCCATGTCGGCGAGCATGCGGGCCAGGGACAGGCGCTCAAGCTGCTCAACAATTTCCTCTCGGCGACGGCGACGGCGGCCACCGCCGAGGCCCTGCTGTTCGGGCGCGCGCAGGGCCTCGACCTCAAGACGATGCTCGAGGTCGTCAACGTGTCCACCGGCGCCAGCGCGGCCTCGCAGGGCAAGTACGTGCGCAACGTGCTGCCGGGCACGTTCGATTCCGGCTTCGGTGCCGACCAGATGGCGAAAGACCTGGCTCTCTACCGCGAAGCGCTCGCGCAGGCCGGCACCGCGGGCGCGATCGGCAACGATGTGGCGCAGCTCTGGCAAGACACTGCGCGCGCGCTCGGGGCCGGGGACCATACGCGCGTTTTCGAGTTTTTGGCGACGCCAAGAAAATCGTAGGGGCGGGTCCTAACCTTAAGCGCCAAATCGGAAGATCCGCGCCGCGTTGCCGCCGAGAATCGCCGCCTGATCGCCGGCGCCGAGCGCGAGCCGCTCGACGTGCGCGGCGTCCGAATCGATATAGGGATCGTCGGTGCCGAACAGCAGCTGCGAGACACCGACAGTCTCGATGGCCATGCGCAGCGGCGGCGCCGCGAACGCGCAAGTGTCGTAATAGAGCCGTCTCGCGTATTCGCTCGGCAGTCGCGTGATGTGCTTGCGGCAATCGGGGAACAGACGATAGCCGTTGTCGAGCCGCTCGAGAATCGTGAGCACCGCGCCGCCCGTGTGCCCGAGGATGTAGGGGAAGTTCGAATAACGCTCGAAGATGCCGCCATAGATCATGCGCGTGGCGGCGAGCGTCGTATCGAAGATGAGGCCGACGCGCAGCGGAAGCTCGAATTCGCCGAGATCGCTCGTGTCCTTGGGAAACATCGGGTGCTCGAACACAGGCAGGCGCAGCGCGTCGATGCGCCCCCAGACCGGCTCCATCCGCGCAGCGTTCATCGCCATCCCGTCGACATTCGAGCCGATGACGACGCCGTTCATGCCGAGC
>CAZUYG010000706.1:0-2610 GCA_964624265.1 uncultured Candidatus Odyssella sp. | reverse complement strand
CTGCTTCGAAACGCTCCAGCGCAACAACTGGAAGATCTATCTCGAGAACCTGCACGACGGCGCGCATGCGATGATCGTGCACCAGTCGTCGTTCGGCCCGGCCAAGGCCGCGGCGGCCGCGGCCGCCGATCCGCTCACGCGCTTCCGCGCCGAGGTCGTCGCGGCCAACAGCCAGAACTACGAGCAGATGGGCGCGCTCGAGGTCACGTGCTACGCGCGGGGCCACAGCGACATGAAGGGCTTCCGCCGCGCCGCGTCCGAAGAGCCGCAATATCTCGACTACGTGGCCAAGCTCGAACAGCGCCACGGCAAGGAGAAGGCCGACGCCATTCTCGGCACGCAGCGCCACAACGCGATGTTCTACCCGGCGACGTCGGTGCATCCGGTGTTCATGCAGTTGCGGGTGATCCAGCCGCTCGCCGTGGATCTCACGCGCATCGACATCTGGACGCTGCGCATGAAGGGCGCGCCGGCCTGGATGCACCGGCGCAACATCGCCTTCGCGAACACCGTGCACGCGCCGTCGTCGATCGTGAAGGCCGACGATCTCGAAATCTACGCGCGCGTGCAGCGCGGCGCGGCTGCGGAAGGCGAGGATTGGATCGACCAGAGCCGCGGCGCCGAGGGGCCGCCGGACGGCCCGGACGGCGCGCGCTCGACGGCGCTGAGCGAGGCCTTCATCCGCAATCAGTACGCCGCCTGGCGCGAATACATGGTGGACGAGCCATGACCGGCCACGCCGAAGTGGAAGAGTTCCTCGTCGAAGAGGCGGCGCTGCTCGATCGCGGCGCGTGGGAGGCGTGGATCGCGTTGTTCACGCCCGACGGCTGGTATTGGGTGCCGGCGTCGCCGCAGCAGAGCGATCCGTTCGATCACGTCTCTCTGTTCTTCGAAAACCGCCCGCTGATGCAGATGCGCGCCGAGCGGCTGCAGCATCCGCGGGCGCACGGCGTGGCCACGCCGATCCGCACGAGCCGCGTGATCGGGAACGTGCAGCTCTTCGGCGGCGGCGAGGGCAGCGCCGACATCCTCGCGCGCTCGCGCTTTCACATGACCGAGGTGCAGGACGGCCGCCAGCGCATCTTCGCCGGCACCTGCATCCACCGCCTCGCCGTCACGGACGAAGGACTGCGCATCCGCGTGAAGCGCGTCGATCTCGTGAACGCGGATTCGCCGCACGAGGCGATGCAGGTGTTCATCTGAGCGCGGCGCTTCGGCCGGTCCGTTGCGGAGATCACACGGGCAGGCGGATCAGGACGCGGAGCCCGCCCATCGGCGAATCGGTCAGCTGGATGTCGCCGCCATGGCCGCGCACCACGTCGCGCGCGATCGTGAGGCCGAGGCCGGCGCCGCCGGTGCTCCGCTGCTTCTCATTGTCGAGGCGGTAGAACGGGCGGAACACCTCTTCGCGTTTGTCTTCGGGCACGCCGGGGCCGTCATCGTCGACCGTGATCTCGATGAAATGCGCCTTCCGCTGCGCCTGGAGCTGCACGCCGGTGCCGAAGCGCGCGGCGTTGGCGATGAGATTGGTCAGGCAGCGGCGGAACCCGTTGGGCCGGATCGTGACGCGCATCGGGCCCTTCGTCCGCAGCGTCACGTTCGCGCCGTTGCGTTGGCCCGCTTCCACGACGTCCTTCAGCAGTTCGGGGAGGTTCACCGGCACCGCCTGCTCGGTGCCCTCGCCGCGCGCGAAGGCGAGGTATTCCTCGACCATCTGCTCCATTTCGGCCACGTCGCCGGCGAGGCCCTTGGCGCCGGGTTCGTTGCCGAGCATCGCGATCTCGAGTTTCATGCGCGCCAGCGGCGTGCGCAGGTCGTGCGAGACGCCGGCCAGCATCTCCGTGCGCTGCTGCAACTGGCGCTGCAGGCGTTCGCGCATGATGAGGAAGGCGGCCGCCGCCTGGCGAACCTCGCGCGCGCCGTAGGGCTTGAAATCGGGCACGTCGCGGCCCTTGCCGAACGCGTCGGCGGCCTGCGCGAGCCGGCGGATCGGCTTCACGAGGTTGCGCATGAAGATCACGGCGATGCCGAGCGTCACCGCGGCGCTGCCCAGCGACCAGAGCACGAAGATTTCGTTGGTGGTGCTGCCGAGCTTACGCCGCGTCGCCACCACTTCGAGCACGCCGCCATTGCCCTTGACCACGACGCGGATCTGACGCGGCAGGGAGACGGCGTCGATCTGGAACGGAACGCGTAGATTCTCCAGCGCCTCGACCAGCTCGGCGCCCGCGCGCGTGTCGTTTCCGACGTGGCGGATCTGGGGGCCCAGCTTTCCGTCGGGGCGCCAGGTGAGATTGATGCTCAGGAAACGCTCGACGAGCTCGATCGCCGCGGCGCGCTGCTTGGCGTCCGTGCTGGTCTCGATCAGCGTCAGCGCGAGGCCGATTTCGCCGGCGAGCGAGCGGGCGGCATTGCGCGTCACCGCGTCGACGTGGTTGTCGAAGAAGATCCAGATGGCGATCACCTGCACGAGGATGATCGGCGCCGCGAGGATGGTGAGCGCGCGGCCGAGCAGCGATTTCGGAAGGTAGCGGCGCAGCCACTGCATCGCGCTCAGTCCGGCAGCAGGAGGTAGCCCTTGCCGCGCGCGGTCTGCAGGTAACGCGGGCC
>CAZUYG010000705.1:0-2614 GCA_964624265.1 uncultured Candidatus Odyssella sp. | reverse complement strand
AGTCCGACCGCGCCGCCGGGAAGCGCGCCGAACACGACGCCGCCGGCAACTTCGCCGAGCGTCACCCCCAGCTGCCGATAGAACGAAACGCCGGCGATCTCGCGCGCGATCGCCGCCGCCACCGCGCTGGCCGGCGGCAGCGCCTCGCCGAAGACGAGGCGCGTTTGCCCCAGCGCCTCCCACAGCGCGAGGATGCCGGCCAGCGTCAGCAGCCGGATCAGCGCCGCATCGCGGCGCGCGCTCAGGCGGGCCGCAGCCATGTCTGAATCCGCTTCAGCAGCCACAGCATGCCGCCGCTCACCAGGATCACGAAGACGATGGCGCCATACATGCCGGGCGTGTCGAACTTGTCGTAGGTCTCGGACACGAGGAAGCCGAGGCCGCCGAAATTGATGAGGTATTCGACGCCGATGATGTTCACGAGCGCGTAGATCGTGCCGAGCCGGAGGCCGGTGAAGATCATCGGCGCGCCGGCCGGCAGCAGGATCTTCCAGAATTCCTGCCGCGGCGTGAGGTTGAACGCACGGCCCACGCGCACGAGCGTCGGCGAAACCGCGGCGAAGCCTTCGCGCGTATAGAGCACGATGGCGACGAAGCCGACGACGAAGCCCATGAAGCCGGTGCTGGCATAGGTGCGCCCGAACAGCACGAGCACGACCGGATAGACCAGCACGAGCGGCGCGGCGAACAGTGCGCCGAGCCAGTTGCGGTAGGCCAGGCCGAAGCGCGGGTGCTTGTAGAGCCAGTAGCCGGCCGGCAGGCCCGCCGCCACCGCCACCGCCACGGCGGCGAGCGCCGTCAGCAGCGTGGCGGCGAGCGCGCGCAGCAGGCCTTCCTCGGCCGCGAGGCGCCAGATCGCGGCGACGGTGTCGGAGGGCGCCGCCACCACGAGCTTCGGAACCAGATCGAGCCGCACCAGCGCCTCGAGCGCGGCCGCCAGCAAGGCGAGCGCGGCGAGCCCCCAAAGCGCCGGCGCGATCCGGCCCGGCACGCTATTTCACTTCGACGACGAGTTCCTTGACCTGCGCCGGCGTCAGCGGCTTTTCGAGCCGCTTCGACTTCACCGCCTCGGCGATCGAATGGTCGAGGCCGGAAATCGGCCACGGCACCATGCGCTCCTTGGGATAGAAGCCGATGCCCTCCTTGGCGATCTCGGGCGAGATCTTGGTCAGGTTGGCCCAATAGGCGGCCGACTTGTCGACGTTGGCATACATCCACTCGACCGACTCGGCGTAAGCGCGGGAAAAGCCCTGCGCCGCCTTGGGCCGTTCGGCGAGGAATTTCGCCGTCGTCACGTTCACGCGGATGCTCACGTCGTTGAGCTCGCTGAGCTCGCTGCCGCGCGCGACGATGCGGAACTCGCCTTTCTTGATCGCGTCGAGCGCGAACGGCACCGCGGCCCAGGCGATGTCGATCTGGCCGGACACGAGCTGCGTGCGCGTCGCCGGCATGGCGCCGGTCGAGACGAATTTCGGCTTCACGCCGGCCTTGCCGGCGATCTGCTGCGCGGTGAGGTGCGAAGACGAGCCGGGCCGCGAGAACGTCATCGTCTTGCCGTCGGCATCCTTCAGCGACTTGATCGGGCTGTCGGCCTTCACGTACCAGTAGATGTCGCCGGCGCCGCGCATCTCGGAGCCGATGATCCGCAGCGGCGCGCCCTTCGCATAGGCGGCCAGCACGCCCTCGACGCCATTGGTCATCGCGTAGTCGACGCTGCCGGTCAGAACGGCCTGCAGCGTTTCGGCGCCGCCGGCGGTCCAGGTGATGTCGACTTCGAGGCCGTGTTTTTTGAAGATGCCGGCCTCGATGCCGAGCGGAATCACCTGCGAATCCCACACCTGGCGCTGCCCGATCGCGACCTTGATCTTTTCCTGCGCGGCCGCCGCCGTGGCGAACGCGGATGCGGCAAGTGCCGCGGCGAAGAGAAGCGTCTTCCGCACCGTCATGCCTTCCTCCCTATGTCCCGCGGTCGAACCGCCGCGGCGGACGCGAGAGTAGTGCAAACGCTGGTGCGATGAAATCCGCCTGAGCGCGCAGAGATACCTACGCCGCCGGGGCCGCGCGCCGCGCCGTTTCCATCGCCTGCAGGCCCTTGGCCGCCTCGGCCTTGAGGTCTTCCCAGATCGTGCCGAGGTAAGAGGCAAAGCGCTCGCTCGCGATCACGTCGGACGTACGCGGGCGGGGCAGGTCGATTTCGACCGTGCGCTTGATGCGCCCCGGCCGGAACGACATCACCAGCACGCGGTCCGATAGCTGCACGGCCTCGGAAAGATTGTGCGTGATCAGCAGCGTGGTCTGCCTGAGCGCCTGGCAGATCTCGATCAGCTTCTCGCCCAGCAGCATGCGCGTCTGCTCGTCGAGCGCGGCGAACGGCTCGTCCATCAGCAAGATGCGCGGCTCGGCGCAGAGCGTGCGCGCGAGCGCCGTGCGCTGGCGCATGCCGCCGGAAAGCTCCGCCGGATAGCGCCGCTCGAAGCCGTCGAGGCCCACGAGCTGCACGAAGCGCATCGCCTTTTCCTCGCGCGCGCGCCGCGCCATGCCGGCGACTTCGAGCGGAAAGGCCACGTTCTCGACCACGGTGCGCCAGGGAAACGTGGATTCCTCCTGGAACACC
>CAZUYG010000704.1:0-2615 GCA_964624265.1 uncultured Candidatus Odyssella sp. | reverse complement strand
CGCAACAACAGCGCCGTGAAGGTGTGGGACCGGCGCGACTTCGCGAATCTCGACGACAAGATCGAGCTCAACACGCGCAACATCAAGGTGGCGCTGCGCCGCCTGCGCCGCTTCGCGCGCGAGGGCGCCGCCGACGAGCTCGATCTCGACGGCACGATCCGCAAGACCGCGAAGCAGGGCTGGCTCGACATCGAGATGCGGCCCGAGCGCCACAATCACGTGAAGGTGCTGATCTTCTTCGACGTCGGCGGCTCGATGAGCCCGCACGTGCAGGTGTGCGAGGAGCTGTTCTCGGCCACGCGCACCGAATTCAAGCACCTCGAATATTTCTACTTCCACAACTGCCTCTACGACCACGTGTGGAAGGACAACCGCCGCCGCTACACCGACCCGCTCGACACCTGGCAGGTGCTGCACACCTACGGCCACGACTACAAGGTGCTGTTCGTCGGTGACGCCTCGATGAGCCCCTACGAGATCATGATGCCGGGCGGCTCGGTCGAGTATTGGAACGAAGAGGCGGGCGAGGTGTGGCTGAAGCGCGTCGTCACCACCTATCCGCACTCGGTCTGGCTCAACCCGGTGCCGGCCAAGCACTGGGACTACACGCCGTCGATCGGCATCATCGAGAAGCTGTTCGAGGAGCGCATGTTCGAGCTGAACCTCGACGGCCTCGACCGCGCGATGCGGGAGCTGAGCCGGTAGAATCGAGGCCGCGGGACCGCGCGCGGCGGTGGCACGCCGCCCTTCGCTTTTCCCGGATTTCGACGCATGCTTCGGCCATGCGTAACCCTGTCCTCACCACCGTTCTCGTGCTGCTGGCCTTGGTCCCGATCGCGGTCTGGGCCTACACGGCGTATGGCGCGGCGCTGTCGTATCAGATGGCCGAGGCGGGCTCGCGCAAGACAGGGCAGGCGGCGGCGATCCTGATCCTCATACTCGCCGGGCTCACGCCGGCCCTTGTCGGAGCGATCGCGATGATCGCCGGAGCGGTCTTGCTCGCCCGCAAGCCGCTGGGTGCGCGTATCACCGCGACGGTCGGCCTCGCGTTGATCATGCTCACGGTCGTTGTCTTCATAGCCTTCGAGGGCGCCGCGGCAGGCCGCGAAATGGCCGCTGCGGCTGCCGTTTATGTGCTCCTGCACGCCGGTATTCTCGTCTGGCTGTGGAAGAGCCGGCGCCGCCCGGCGGTCTGAATTTCCCGCACCGTCGTGCAGAGTGGCCCCATGCGCAGCCTCACCCTCGTAACCGTTCTTCTCATCGTCTCGTCGCTGGTGCCTATCGGATTGTGGCTGGCGATGGCGGCGAGCATCGAGCCCGCGGGTATCGGGCGCAGCATCGGCCGCGCGATCCTCTTGGTGATGTCGCCGTCGGCGTTCGCCGGGCTGCTGATGATCGCCGGTGCCGTGATGCTGCATCATACGCCGCAGGCCGCGCGCATCGTGGCGACGATCGGGACGGCGGTTGTGCTGGTCGCCGGCTTCGGCGCCGCAGCCGTGCTGACGCGGCGCTATTCCAGTTGCGGTGGAGATTGTGGCGAAGAGCTGTTTCACGCGATCGCGGCGTTCGTTTACGCCTTTGCCCAGTTCGGACTGATCGCGCTGATCTGGCGCGCCCGGGCCGCGGTGCCAGACGCCGGTTAGCCCGATGCCATGAGGCGTATTCCGAGAGGCGCACTGCAGGGCATTTTACCGCGCGCCGGCGGCTTCCAGCACCTTGATCATCTCCGCGTAGCCGCGCCGCCGGGCATGGGCGAGCGGCGTGGCACCCGCGCGGTCGGGGATGTTCACGTTGGCCCCGCCGGCGACGAGCAGGCGCAGGGTTTCCGTGTGGCGCGGTCCGCCATCTCCGAGGACGATCGCCTCCACCAGCGCCGTCCAGCCGAGATTGTTGACGTGATCGACATTGGGCTTGCGCGCCAGCAGCAGGTGGATCGCCTCGACATGGCCGTGATGCGCGGCCGCAATCAGCGCCGTGCCGTGGTAGGGGCTGGTGATCAGGCGCACGTCGGCGCCGGCCTCGAGCGCCAGCTCGACGAGCGCGTGATCGCCGCGCGCCGCGGCCTGCGTCAGCGCGTCGTAGCGCCGGTCGTCGAGTGCGTTCACCTCGGCGCGCGCGGCGAGCAGCACGCGGGCGACGGCCACATGTCCGGTCTCGCCCGTGATGATCAGCGCCGTGCGCCGGCGTGCGTCGCGGGCATTGACGTCCGCGCCGGCGGCCAGCGCCCGCCGCGCCGCATCCGTGTCGCCGGTCTCGGCGGCGGCGAACAGCGCGGCGGCATCGGCCTTCGCCGGCGCGGCGGCGGCCAAAAGGGACATGAAGAGCGCGGCAGCGATGACGACGGTTCTCATTCGCGCATCCTCGGCCGGTCTCAGCGCACGTTCAAGACGAGCAGTATCCCCGCCACGAGCAGCGCGACGCCGGCGATCTCGTTGCGCGCCGGCTTCTCGCGGAACGCCAGCACCGAGATCGCGAAGGTGAACACGAGCTCGATGAGGCCGAGCGTGCGCACATAGGGCACGCTCTGCAGCGTCATCGCGGTGAGCCAGCAGATCGTGCCGAGCACGCCGGCGATGCTCGGCAGGCGGGCAACGCGCCAGTGGCGGAAGACCAGC
>CAZUYG010000703.1:0-2619 GCA_964624265.1 uncultured Candidatus Odyssella sp. | reverse complement strand
AACGACTATGTCGGCAAGGGCCTGTCGGGCGGCAGCATCGTGCTGCGGCCGATGACCGCGAGCCCGCTCGCCACCAACGAGAACACGATCATCGGCAACACCGTGCTCTACGGCGCCACCGCCGGCCGGCTGTTCGCCGCGGGCCAGGCGGGCGAACGCTTCGCCGTGCGCAATTCGGGCGCGGTCGCCGTCGTCGAGGGCTGCGGCTCGAACGGATGCGAGTACATGACCGGCGGGACGGTCGCGATCCTCGGGTCCGTGGGCGACAATTTCGCCGCCGGCATGACCGGCGGCATGGCCTTCGTTTACGACGCCGCCGAGAACATCGCGAACGTCATCAACGGCGACACGGTGGAGTGGCAGCGCGTCGAGACCGATTTCTGGGAGGCGAAACTGCGCGCGCTCGTCGAGGAGCACCTGCGGCTCACCACCTCGAAATTCGCCGAGGCGCTGCTGCGCGACTGGGACCGCGAATTGCCGAAATTCTGGCAGATCGTGCCCAAGGACCTCATCGCGATCGGCGCGCTGGCGGCGCCGACGCGCAAGGCGGCGGCGCGGGCGAAGGCTTAGGCCAAAAGGCCGCGTGGGCCGATCTGGACGCCCGTTCTAACGGGGCGTAGAACGGATTTGCGCAGCGTGCCTCCATCAGAAGACGCGCACGCGCCGGAGCGGCTTCATCCAGAGGCCGCCGGAGGGCCGGCGCGTCAAACAGATCATGGCAAGGCAGGCATGAACGCGCCGGACCCGCTGCCGCAGGCGCAGCATGTAAGGCCGGCTGCGGTCGGGCGGCTCGCGCTCCCGGCGACCGTCGATCGCAGCACACTGCTCTGGCGCTACGTGATCTCGCTCGCGCTGATGCACGCGCTGGCGCTGCTCGCCGTGCTGCCGTGGCTGTTCTCGTGGAGCGGCGTCGTTCTGTTCGCGGCCGGCATCTTCTTCTTCGGGCAGGGCGTCAATCTCGGCTATCACCGCCTGCTCGCGCATACGAGCCTGCGCGTGCCGAAATGGCTCGAGCGCGGCTTCGTGGTTCTGGCGATGTGCTCGATGCAGGACACGCCGGTGAAATGGGTGACGGCGCACCGCCATCACCACAAATTCTCCGACGAGCAGTCCGACGCGCATTCCCCGCTCGCCGGCTTCTGGTGGTCGCACATGGGCTGGCTGTTCCGGCCGAACCCGTCCATCCGCGGGCCCATCGCCTATCAGACCTATTGCCACGATCTGCTGCGCGATCCGTTCTATCGCCGGCTCGAGCGCGATTGGCGCCTGCCGGTCCTGATCTACCTCGCGCATGCGCTGCTGTTCTTCCTCGCCGGCTGGGCGATCGGCGGCGTGCAACTTGGCGCGAGCTGGGTGGTCTGGGGCGTGATCCTGCGCACCGTCGCGGTGTGGCACATCACCTGGGCGGTCAATTCGCTGACGCACGTGAGCGGCTATCGCAACTATCAGACGCCCGAGAACAGCCGCAACAACTGGCTGCTCGGCTACCTCGCGGCGGGCGAAGGCTGGCACAACAATCACCACCACGATTCGGCCAGCGCCTCCAACCGGCATCGCTGGTGGGAGTTCGATTTCACCTGGTGCAACATCTGGCTGCTCGAGCGCCTCGGGCTCGCCACCAAGGTGATCCGGCCCCGCGCGGTGCGGCACGCCGCGCGACAGCGCTAGCGCGGCCCCTACACATCCGACAGCGGGCCGCTTACCTTCTCGGTCTCAACCACCGAGCCCTTCGATGAATCCGCGCGATACCGCCCCGCCCGCGCCGCCGACCGCAAAGCGCGTTGCCAAGACGACGGAGATCCACGGCGACACGCTGGTGGACGACTACGCCTGGATGCGCGAGCGCGACAATCCCGAAGTGCGCGCCTATCTCGAGGCGGAGAACGCCCATACCGACGCGGTGCTGAAGCCGCTCGAAGGCTTCCGCGAGGCGCTTTACAAGGAGATGCTCGCGCGCATCAAGGAGACCGATCTTTCGGTTCCCTACAAGGACGGCGACTACCTCTACTACTCGCGGACGGTCGAGGGGCTGCAATACCCGATCTATTGCCGGAAACGCGGCAGCCTCGACGCGGCCGAGGAGATCACGCTCGACGTGAACGCGCTCGCCGAGGGCAAGCCGTTCATGTCGGTCGGCGCCTACGATGTGAGCGAGGATGGGCGCCTGCTCGCCTATTCCACCGACGACACCGGCTATCGCCAATACACGCTGGTCGTGAAGACGCTGGCGACGGGCGAAGTCTCGGCGCCGCTCAGCGCGCGCGTGACCTCGGTCGCGTGGGCGAACGATCACCGCACGCTGTTCTACACGACCGAGGACGAGACGACGAAGCGTTCGAACAAGCTGTTCCGCCACGCCCTCGCCGGCGCGCCCGAGCTGGTTTACGAGGAAACCGACGAGCTCTACACGCTGCACGCCGGCAAGACGCGCAGCCGCGCCTATGTCTTCGCCACCTCGTCGAGCTCCACGACGTCGGAGGTGCGCTGCCTTTCGGCGGATGCGCCGGCGGCGGCGCCGCGCCTGCTGCTCGCGCGCCGCGAAGGGCACGAATATTACGCCGACCCTCACGGCGCCCGCTTCTTCATCCGCACCAACGACAAGGGCCGCAATTTCCGCCT
>CAZUYG010000702.1:0-2627 GCA_964624265.1 uncultured Candidatus Odyssella sp. | reverse complement strand
GCGGCAACGGGGTCGAAGCACTCCGCGCCGGCCTGCTGCGCCACAGTTACGGCCGCCACGCGCATGCCACCTGTGCGATCGGCGTCGCCGAAGCGGGCTCGCAAACCTTCCGGCACGGCCGCAGCGTCTACCGGACGCGCCCGGGCAACGTGATCCTGTTCGAGCCGTTCGACCTTCACGACGGCCATGCCACGACCGAGGCGGGTGTCGTCTATCGCATGCTCTATCCCGATCCGGGTCAGCTCGAGGCTGCCGCCCGCGAGCAGGGCGCGCGTGGCGTGATCGGCTTCCGTGCGCCGCTGGCCGACGATCGCGCGCTTGCACGAGCAATCCTCGCCTACGGACGCGCGCTCGACGGCGGCGATCCGCTCGCCTGCGACGAGCGCTACCACGCGCTGGTCGCGCAGCTCGTGCGGTTCGTGGAAACAGGCCCGGCCGCAGAATGCGGCGGCGCCGAGGGCGCCCTTGCCCGTGTGCGTGAGGAGATGCACGCGAGCCTGGCCGAGCCTTTGACGATACGGCGTCTTGCGGCGACGGCGGGCCTCGGCCGCTTCCGCCTGATCCGTGCGTTCCACCGCCGCTTCGGCATGCCGCCCAGCGCCTACCTGCGTACGCTGCGCCTCGAGGCGGCGAAGCGCCTTCTGGGCGCCGGCACGCGGCCGGCCGCAGCGGCGGCAGCCGCCGGCTTTACCGACCAGAGCCACCTGACCCGTCTGTTCAGGAGCGCCTACGGCGTTACACCGGGCGCATATCGAGCGGCGCTCGCCGGGGCTTGAAGCGTGCCAGCTATTTCAGCTGCGTCGGCGCGATCGGCGGCCGGGCCACGCCGCGCACGGTTTCGCGGTAGATGATGTAGACGCCCGAGGCGATCACTACCGCCGCCCCGGCGAGGACGATCGGTTCGGGAAAATCGCCGAACAGCGCGTAGCCCAGGATCAGCGCCCAGATCATCGACGTGTAGTCGAACGGTGCCACCACCGAGGTGGGGGCCAGCCGGTAGGCGTCGGTCATCAGGAGCTGGCCGATGCCGCTCATGAGGCCGATGCCGAGCAGCAGGCCCAGTTCCTTCATCGTGGGCGTGCGCCATTCGAACGGCAGGACGACGCCGGCCAGGACGAGGCCGGCCAGCGTGAAGTAAAAGACGGTCGAGGCGCTGTGCTCGGTGCGCGCGAGATTGCGCACGGCGATGATGGCCAGCGCGTAGGTGAAGGCCGCGGCGATCGCGACCATCTCGGCATAGGCGAAGGTCTTGACGCCCGGCTGCAGCATGATGAGCACGCCCGCGAAACCGAAGCCGACCGCGGTCCAGCGCCGGATTCCGACGCGCTCGCCGAGGATCGGGATGGCGAGCATCGTGGCGAACAGCGGCGCCGCGTAGGTGAACGCGAAATAGTCGGCGAGGGGCATCAAGGTGAGCGCGTAGAAGCCCACGAACAGCGCCACGCCGCCCACCGCGACCCGGAAAAGGTGCGCGCCGGGGCGCCGCGTGCGCAGCACGTGCCAGCCACCCGCGCGGTTCATCACAAAGAAGATCGGAAGAAAGGCCAGGAAGCAGCGGAAGAACACGATCTGCGACACCGGATAGCCGGGGCCGAGCCCCTTCACCATCGTGCTGCTGATCGTGAACGTGACGACGGCTGCGCACATCAGCAGGATGCCGCGGCGAAGATCGAGGCGGGTGCGGAGGGAGGGCGGCTCGTCGGGTGTCATGCGGCGGGATTGTCGGGCAGGCCTGCGTCCGATGCGCCGGGCATGGCCCGTTTGCTTCGGTTGGAGGCGGCACTAGAGTACCCGAGTTTGCTGCGGCCGCGGCAGGAGATTCCGAAGAGAGTGCCATGACGTATCTTCTGGCTGCGTTGGCAGGGCTCGCCGGTGCGGCGGCCGGGTGGTTCATCGCCGCCGCGATCGGCAGCATGATCGCCGGCGCGATGGGCGTAACGAATTTCGAGGGCGCGCGCGGCATGCTCGCCGCATGGGTCTTCGGGCCGGTCGGGGCGGTGGCAGGGCTCTGCGTCGGCCTCTGGCTGGTCTTGCGCTATGTCGGCGGCTTCACATCGTTCGGCGAAATCGCCTGGCGCGGCGGCGCGGTGACGCTGGCGCTCGGTGCGATCGCGGCGGCGGCCGTCGTCTTTCGGCTTCACACGCTGCCCATGCTCGGCGGCGGGCGGAGCCTTCCGCCGCAGCTCATCTTCGAGATTCGCGTTCCCGTGGCGCTCGCCCTGCCGGCGGAAAGGCACTTGCTGAAGATCGAGCTGCACACCGACAAGAATTCCGCGGACGCGCTCCTGACCGGGCCGTGGCCGCCGCCCGCAGGCGGTGACTCCGATGCACGCATCATTGCCGGCCTCGTCGACCTCTATTTCCGCACCAGCCGCCGCATGATCGTCATGAAGCTGCCGGACGGACGGTCGATGCTGTTCGAACCAAAACTGCGGGCCAATCCGGCCGCTTCGCCGGAGTTCGGCGCGTGGCAGGCGATCGATTGGGTCGACGAATCCGCCGCTAAACGGCCGCGGCGCCCGCGTGCGGACGAGGCGCTCGCGATCCGCTACCGCGTCCGCTGGCCCGGCGCGGATTGACCGGTTCTCCAATCGAAGGACCAGCCATGGCCGTCGCCGACCATCTCA
>CAZUYG010000701.1:0-2628 GCA_964624265.1 uncultured Candidatus Odyssella sp. | reverse complement strand
ACTGCCGACGAGATCGTCGCTGCGATCGCGCGGCGGGTCGTGCCGGGCTAGACCAAGGTCGTCTTCTTCTCGTCGCCGCTGTGGCCGACCGGCATGCGCATGCCCGAACGCCGAATCGCCGAGATCGCGCAGAAGGCCGGCGCGATCACGGTGGTCGACGGCGCGCACTACAACGGCATGTTCGACCCGCGGCTCGACGAGAGCGGCATCGACTTCTTCGCGCTCTGCGGACACAAATGGCAGAACGGGCCGGGCGGGACCGGCCTGCTCTACGTGCGCAACCGCGAACTGCCGTCGAATCCGACGCCGCTGCCGCGCTTCCATCTCGTGCGCACGCAGTCGCGCGAGGTGCCCTTCGACGGCAGCCGCGGCTACGACGTCGGCGCGGCGCTGTCGCTCTACGGCTTCCCGGAATCCGCCGACTGGCGCGCCCTCGGCGATGCCGTGTCGCTGTGGGACAAGATCGGCCGCAAGCGCATCGAGACCTGGCACCTGCGGCTCGGCGCGTATTTCCGCGACCGGATCGTCGAGACTTTCGGCGAGGCCGCCGTGCTGCGCCCGCAGCACGATCCCGCCCTGCAGTCCGGCATCATCGGCTTCAACCCCTTCCCGAAGCCCGAGCAGCGGCGCGACGAGAAGCTGAACGTGGACTTCCGGAGCCGCATCCTGCGCGAGTACGGCTTCCGCATCTCGGGGCTCGGGGTCGGCAGCAACGGCCTGACGCGCAAGCCCGATCCCGAGGCGGCGGCGTTCCCGTCCGGCACCATCCCGAACCGGGATCCCGCGACGCTCGCGCCCGCGCCCATGGACCATCCGCAGCGCGTCAATGCCTGCGTGTGGAACTCCCGCGCGGACGTCGACCGCTTCATCGACGCGACCAAGGATCTCGTGGCGAAGATGACCTGACGCGGTCGCCGGGGCGCAGCCAGGTCGGGCTGTCGATCGCGGCGCCACGAGCCGCGATCGGTCCTTGCGTCGGGGCTCCTCGGACGCGGCAGCCCCCTGCCGTCCGCGCGGCGGACGCCAGGGGGCGCCATGCGGCGGCCGGCGCCCCGGCAGCCCCTCAGTACATGTGCTGGCCGCCGTTGATCGACAGCGTCGAGCCGGTGATGAAGCCGGCGTCGTCGGCGACGAGGAAGAGGACGCCGCGCGCGATGTCCTCCGCCTTGCCGAGGCGGCGCATCGGGATCTTGGCCACGATCTTCTCGAGCACGTCTTTCGGCACGGCGCGCACCATGTCGGTGTCGATGTAGCCGGGCGCGATCGCGTTGACGGTGATGCCGGCCCCCGCGCCTTCCTGCGCCAAGGCCTTCGTGAAGCCGTGGATGCCGGATTTGGCGGCGGCGTAGTTCACCTGGCCGTATTGCCCGGCCTGGCCGTTGATCGAGCCGATGTTGACGATGCGCCCGAATTTGCGCGACCGCATCCCGTCGATGACCGCGCGGCAGAGGTTGAAGCACGACGAGAGGTTGGTGCGGATGACCGCGTCCCAGTTCTCCCAGCTCATGCGGTGCAGCGTGCCGTCGCGCGTGATGCCGGCGTTGTTCACGAGAATGTCGATGGGGCCGACTTCTTTCTCGATCTTCTCGACCGCGGCCTTGACCGCGTCGTAATTCCCGACATCGAATTTCTCGACCCGGATTCCGGTCGCGTCGTGAAATTTCCGCGCCGCTTCGTCATTGCCGCCATAATTGGCGACGACGGTGTAGCCCGCCTTCTTGAGGCCGACCGAAATCGCCTCGCCGATGCCGCGCGTCCCGCCCGTTACCAGTGCCACTCGAGCCATGATCCACCCTTTGCTGCGTTTTGGCCGACGCGCCTCGCGCCGCCGGCCTTGCTGCGCCTCCCATGCACGCACTTTCGCAGCAACCGGACGCGCGAAGCAATCGGCCATGCCGCCGCGCCACCCGCTTGCCGCGGGTAAGGTTTCTTTTGCAATGCACGCGCGATACCATGGGCGGGCCGGCACGATGACGGAGCGGTGACGATGGGCGGCGACGAGCGGACGCAATTTCCATCCGGGCACCAGCCGATCGTGCAGCGCCGCCCCGGCGATCCGCGCCAATCCGTGCCCGTCGTACCGGCGCGCCCGCCGCGCGTCGCGGCCGCGCGCGAAGATGCTTCGACAGAGCCGCCGCGGAGGCCCTCCGGCAGCGCCGCGATCGAGAGCTATTCGGGCGGAGCGCCGCGCGACCGTTTGATCGAAGACGGCCGGTTTGGAGAATTATTCGTACTGTTCATTATAAATGTGTTGCTCGGCATCCTTACGCTCGGCATCTATCGTTTTTGGGGCAAGACGCGGATCCGAAAATACATCTGGAGCCGCTCCAGCTTTCGCGGC
Source organism: uncultured Candidatus Odyssella sp. (assembly GCA_964624265.1). GTDB lineage: Bacteria > Pseudomonadota > Alphaproteobacteria > Bin65 > Bin65 > SBBV01. The sequence goes on along the minus strand of CAZUYG010000701.1, from coordinate 287 downwards.
GAGCGTTTCGAGTATTCGGGCACCGGCATGGAGCTGTTCATCGGCTTCCTGTTCGCGCTCCTGATCTTCGGCCCGCCGTTCTTCGGCTTTTATGCCTGGATCTATTTCGATCCGCCGCCGCAGAACCCGGACCCCACGAATCCCGTGCATCTGCAGCGGCTGATGGAGATCTATGCCATCGCGCTCGGCCTCGTGATCGTCACGTTTTACTTCATGCACGTGGCCACCTTCGCGGCGTATCGCTACCGGCTCAGCCGCACGCAATGGCGCGGCATCCGCGGCTCGGT
>CAZUYG010000700.1:0-2634 GCA_964624265.1 uncultured Candidatus Odyssella sp. | reverse complement strand
AGCGCCAGGTCCTTCGTCATGTAGCCCGACTCGACCGTATCGACGCACACCTTCTCGAGCGTCTCGGCGAAGCGCACCACGTCGGGCGTGCCGTCCATGCGGCCGCGGAAGGCGAGGCCGCGCGTCCAGGCGAAGATCGACGCGATCGGGTTTGTCGAGGTCTCCTTGCCTTTCTGGTGCTCGCGGTAGTGGCGCGTCACCGTGCCGTGCGCGGCCTCGGCCTCCACCGTCTTGCCGTCGGGGGTCATCAACACCGAGGTCATCAGGCCGAGCGAGCCGAAGCCCTGCGCCACGACGTCGGACTGCACGTCGCCGTCGTAGTTCTTGCACGCCCACACGAAGGCGCCGCTCCACTTGAGCGCCGCGGCCACCATGTCGTCGATCAGGCGATGCTCGTAGGTGAGACCGGCGGCCTTGAACTTCGCGGCGTATTCCTGGTCGAACGTCTCCTGGAAGATGTCCTTGAAGCGGCCGTCATAGGCCTTGAGGATCGTGTTCTTCGTGGAGAGATAGAGCGGGTAGTTGCGTTGCAGCGCGTAGGTCATGCAGGCGCGCGCAAAATCGCGGATCGAGTCGTCGAGATTGTACATCGTCATCGCGACGCCGCCGCCGGGGAACGCGAAGACTTCCTTCTCGATCTTCTTGCCGTCGGCGCCCACGAAGGTGATCGTGAGCTTGCCCTTGCCGGGCACGACGAAATCGGTGGCGCGATACTGGTCGCCGAACGCGTGGCGGCCGATCACGATGGGCTGCGTCCAGCCGGGGACGAGGCGCGGCACGTTCTTGCACACGATCGGCTCGCGGAAGATCGTGCCGCCGAGGATGTTGCGGATCGTGCCGTTCGGAGACTTGTACATCTCCTTGAGGTTGAATTCCTTCACGCGCGCCTCGTCGGGCGTGATCGTCGCGCATTTCACGCCGACGCCCAGATGGCGGATGGCTTCCGCCGCGTCGATCGTCACGCGGTCGCCGGTCGCGTCGCGGTGCTCGATGCCGAGATCGAAATATTTGAGCTCGATGTCGAGATAGGGAAGGATCAGCTTGTCCTTGATCAGCTTCCAGATGATGCGGGTCATCTCGTCGCCGTCGATGTCGACGACGGGCGTTTTCACTTTGATTTTCTTCATTTCCTGGGAATCCGGCTGAGAGCGAAAGGGAAGGCGCGGTCGGCGGCGGAGCCAGCCGGCGGCCGGACCATAAGCGGCGGCTCGCCCGCCGCGCAAGCGCAGCTTTCGCCGCAGCTTCGTGCGATTCCGCTAGGCGCGCCCGAGCGTATCGGGGCCGGCCGGCGCCGCGAGCGTGTCGAGGCGGCCAAGCACGGCCTCGATCGTGTCGTGGCGCTCGAACAGGCGCATTTCGTCGGCATAGACGAAACCCTCGGCCACGGCGCGCCCGATCTGGCGGAACAGATCGCCCCAATAGCCGGCGATATCGGCGACGAGGATCGGATGGTCGTGCAGCCGGAGCTGGCGCCAGGTGAGGATTTCGAAGGTCTCGTCGAGCGTGCCGAGACCGCCAGGCAGGACGACGAAGGCCTGCGAGAGCTCGGCCATCTTGGCCTTGCGCTCGTGCATCGTGCCGACCGTGTGCTGCTCGGTGAGATCGGCCCGCCGCACCTCGCGCTCCTCGAGAAAGCGCGGGATCACGCCCACCACGCGCCCACCGGCCGCCAGCGCGGCGTCGGCCGCGGCGCCCATCATGCCGACATTGCCGCCGCCATAGACGAGGCTCATGCCGCGCTCGGCCAAGCCGCGCCCGAGGGCCGCGGCGGCCTGCAGAAATTCGGGCGCGCGGCCGGCGCGCGAACCGGCATAGACGCAGACGCTGGTGATGCGTTTCATGGCCTCTGGGAACGGCTCGGGAAGGCGCGGTGCCTAACCGGAAGTGCCGCGAATGTCAAAGACTTGCCTTGCCATCACAGTTTCGTGAGCGGGCAAGGATGAACCCTCACGGTTGTTAGCGGTTCGAGGCAAAGTGCTTCCGCCGCGCGGCCGCGTCTCAGCCCGAATGACCCGCCCGGCGCCAACAGGAGGGATAGTCGATGACGAAATTCGGAACCGCGGTCTCCGCGCTCGCGATCGGTTTTGCCGCGGCGCTCGCCCCGATGGGGGCGGCGATCGCCGGCGAAGGCGGGGCCGCCATCACCGAGCGGCAGGCCCTGATGAAGCTGGTCGGCGCCAGCTTCGGCTCGATCAAGGCGGCGATCGATTCCAAGGACCCCGCGCAGATCAAGGCCGCCGAAGGCCGCGCGCGCGCGATCGCCTTTTCGGCGAACGCCATTCCGACGATGTTCCCGGCCGGCTCCGACATGAAGGCCGGCAAGACGGCGGCGCTCGAAAAGATCTGGTCCGACATGGCCGGCTTCAAGAAGGCCTCGGAAGCGCTCGGCGCGACGGCGACCAAGCTCGCCGCCGCGCTGAAGAGCGGCGATGCCGCGGCCTCGCTCGCGGCGTTCGGCGCCGTCGGCAAGGAAGGCTGCGGCGGCTGCCACGGCGCCTATCGCGCGAAGCAGAACTAGCCCGCGCATTCCGATCTTGCGTCACGGGCGGCGCGGCGGAAGATTTCCGCCGCGCCGTTTCCGTTTCGGGGTGATGCGATGAACAAGGCCTACAAGATGGTGCTCGCGGTGGCCGC
>CAZUYG010000699.1:0-2636 GCA_964624265.1 uncultured Candidatus Odyssella sp. | reverse complement strand
CGCGCAGCTCGACCTCGCCGGTGGGCAGGTTCGCATTCACCGTCTCGGCGCTGCGCTGCACGACCTTGCCGGTGAGCGTCAGCACGGTCTCGAGCTTCGCCTCGTCGAGCGTCTTGAACACGGCGCTGCCGGTGTCGGCGACGCATTGCGTCACGCCGTGATGGTCGCGCAGATCGACGAACAGCAGGTTGCCGTGATCGCGCTTGCGGTGGACCCAGCCCGAGAGGCGCGCCGGCGCCCCGGCATGAGACGCGCGCAATTGGCCGCAAGTGTGAGTGCGATAGGGATGCATCGGCAGGCTCGGAATGGGTCGGAAAAGGGCTGGAAGCGCGCGAAAAGGCACGCGGTCCAAGCCTTTGTCAAGCGCGCGCGCCGCGGCTCAAACGCCGGGGCGCCGGCAGGCGCGCACGGCATCCGCCAGCGCCGCCGCCGCGCGCCCGGCCGCGGCCTCGTCCGAAAAATGCAGCCATCCCCGCGCCGAGATGGACCACGATTCGCCGTGACGCGTAAGGATCGACTGCTTGCCTTCCGCATCGGCGAACGAAACCTCGGCGCTGCGCCGGCAGCACCAGTCCCAGGCGCGCATCGGATGCGCCGCGATCCGGCCAGGATCGAGCGCGCGAAGATCGATCTCCATCGTGTAGCGGTAATGCGGCGCCGATGCGCGGCGCACGGTCACTTCGGCGTCGGTGAGAACGATCCAGCGGCAAGGATCGCTGCCGCGCAGCAGCGAAAAGCGGCGTGTGGTCCGCTCGCCGTTGATGTCGGGCGCCGTGTCCACGATGGTGCCGTGTTCGGCGAAAGCGCGGCGCACGGCCTCGAAATGCCGCTCGAGGCCCGGTTCGGAGCGGCCGCGATGGCGCTCTTGCGCCGCCGCCCCGGCTGCCACGGCGGCCAGCGCCAAAATGAGTACAAATTCAACGAATGCGAGCATCGCCATTCCCCTCGCCTGCGCCTTCGTGCCGAACCAATGCGGCGGCGCTGGGGCAAGCGCTTGGCGGCCGCGCGTATCGCCTATGCGCCCGCGAACACCGCGCGCACGAATTCGCGATAGAGCATGATCTGGCGGGGCAGCGCGTCTTTCTCCTTGAGCGCCTTCGACAGGATGATCCCGCCGTCGACCAGGGCCGAAAGCATGTCGGCCATGCCGTCGAGGTCCACCGCGATGCGCGGCGGGTAGCGCGCGGCGATCTCGTCGAGCTGCGCGCGGAAGAAGCGCCGCCAGCGCCGCACCGCATCCGCGCTGAGCGCGCGCACCTCGCGATTGAAGAGCTGATCCTGATACGTGTACGACGCGATCAGGCAGCCGGGATGGCCCTTCGGCAGATCGGCCACCAGTTCCGCCAGCATCTTGAGGCCGACGAGGAAGCCGTGCAGCGGATCCTCGCTGAGCTCGCGCGCGCGGCCGAAGAGATCGTCGAACAGCGCGGTTTCGCGCGCGATGTAGCGCTCGAGCAGCGCCTTGGCGAGCGCGCCCTTGTCGCGGAAATGGTAGAAGAATCCGCTCTTGGTGATGCCGGCGCCGGCGATCAGCTCCTCGATGGACGTCGCGGCGAAACCCTTGTCGAGCACGGAGGCTTCCGCGAGATCGAGCAATCGCTCGCGCGTGCCGGCGCCGCGGCGGGGTGCCTGGTCAAGCATGACGCACTGTACCACGAGTCCAGTTGCCCGGCATGGATGCCCTCCGCGGCGTCCGTGGCGGCTGTCGATCCGCCGCCAAGGTCTTGGCGCGCCGCACTTTCGGCTTGGCGCGGCGCTTGACCGCGAGTCGCCTAGAGCGCCGCCGCCGCCGCGCATAGATTGCGCGCCCATACGCCCCTCCCCCACGCTTTGAAATCGGAGATATTCGCTATGCCCCGTTACCGCCACCACCTGCCCCAATTGGACGGCGCGCTGTTCATCACCGACGGCGGCCTCGAAACGACGATGCTGTTTCACGAAGGCTTCGATCTGCCCTACCTCTCGGCCCTGCCGCTGTTGCGAAGCGAGCACGCCCGCGACGCGATGCGCCGCTATTTCGCGCATTTCGCCGACATTGCCGCGCAGGCGGGCGCTGGTCTCATCGTCGACGGCCCGACCTGGCGCGCCAGCTCCGACTGGGGCGCCAAGCTGGGCTACACGCCGGCCGAACTGGCCGACGCGAACCGCGCGGCCATCGATGTCCAGTGCGCAATCCGCGACGCGCACGAGGGCCGCGTCTCGCCGATCGTCGTGAGCGGCGCGGTCGGCCCGCGCGGCGACGGCTACAAGCCCGGCGAGATCATGTCGCCCGCGGAAGCCGAGCGCTATCACGCCGTGCAGATCGGCCTCTTCGCCGAGACCGAGGCCGACATGGTGACGGCCTACACGATCACCAACGCACCCGAGGCGACCGGCATTGCGCGCGCGGCGAAGGCCGCGGGCATTCCGGCGGTCATCTCGTTCACGGTCGAAACCGACGGCCGGCTGCCGACCGGCCAGGCGCTCGGCGCCGCGATCGAGGAGGTGGACGCCGCCACCGGCGAGGCGCCCGCCTACTACATGATCAACTGCGCGCATCCCTCCCACTTCGCGGGAACGCTGGCCGAGGGCGGCGCCTGGCTCCTTCGCCTGCGCGGCCTGCGCGGCAACGCCTCGAGCAAGAGCCACGCGGAGCT
>CAZUYG010000698.1:0-2640 GCA_964624265.1 uncultured Candidatus Odyssella sp. | reverse complement strand
CCCTACATTCTCTGCGTCGCGCCGAACGGCGCGCGCAAGACGAAGGCCGATCACCCGGCCCTCCCGCTGACCGCCGACGAGATCGCGCGCGATGCGGCCGCCTGCCAGGCGGCGGGTGCCGCGTTGATCCATCTCCACATTCGCGACAAGGCCGGCAAGCACCTGCTCGACGCCGAGGCTTTCCGCGCGGCGACGGCGGCGATCCGCCGCGAGGCCGGGGACGACATGATCGTCCAGATCACGACCGAATCGGTCGGCATCTATTTGCCCGGCTATCAGATGGCGATGGTGCGCGAAGCGCGCCCCGAGGCCTGCTCCGTGGCCATCCGCGAGATCGTGCCCGGCCCGCCGGCCGAGCGCGAAGCGGCCGCGTTCTTCGCGTGGATGGCGCGCGAACGCGTGATGCCGCAATACATTCTCTACACCGCCGACGAAGTGCGCCGGTTCGCCGAACTGCGTCAGCGCGGCATCGTGCCGGACCCGGCGCCTTTCGTGCTCTACGTGCTGGGCCGCTATAGCGCGAACCAGACATCGGAACCGCTCGATCTCGCGCCGTTCCTGGCCGCCGCGCCGCGCGATTGGCATTGGGCCGCGTGCGCGTTCGGCGCCAAGGAAGGCACCGTCGCGTTGACCGCCGCGGTGCTCGGCGGGCATAGTCGCGTGGGCTTCGAGAACAACCTTCGGCTCGGCGACGGCAGCGTGGCGCCGGGCAATGCCGCGCTCGTCGAGCAGGCGCGCCGCTGTGCGGCGGCGATCGGACGCGGGACGGCGGACGGCGCCGCCGCCCGTGCGATGCTCGCGGCACCGCCCGCCCGCTGACCCGCAAGAGGCATGGCCATGCGGAAACGCTTTTCGCTTCCTTCGGTCGCCCTCGCGCTCGCCGCGGCGTTTGCCGCCGCGGCGCCCGGCGCGGCAGCGGCCGACCCGCAGAAGCTCGTGCTGGCGGGCGGCGCCAAGGGCGAGCCCGTCACGGCCCTCGCATCGCTTCTGTGCCAGATCGTGAACCAGCAGCAGAAGCGGCACAATCTCGCCTGCGAGACGAAGGACACCGAAGGCGGCGTCGCGGCGCTGCAAGGCCTCGACGGCGAAGACCTCCACGTGGCATTCGCGCGCGCCGACTGGCTGGCGCAGGCCGCGGACGGAACCGGCCCCTTTCGCGACCGCGGGCCGGTGCGCGGCAGCAGCCGCGAGCGGCGCGGTGGCCCGAACGAAGAGCTGCGCGCGCTGTTTTCGTTGCAGATCGACACCTTCATCGTGCTGGCGCGGGCCGATGCCGGCATCAAGACCGCCGGCGACCTCAAGACCAGGCGCGTCAATATCGGCCCTCCCGGCAGCGGCGCGCGCGTCATGTTCGACCTGCTCGCGCCGGCGCTGGGCTGGACGGTGCGCGACTTCGCGGTGGCGTCGGAGCTCAAGACCGCCGATCAGGCGAATGCCCTGTGCCGCGGGCGGGTGGACGCCGTGCTCTATCTTGCGGCCAGCCCCGATGCCGCCGTACGCGCGGCGGCGCAAGCCTGCGACACGGCGATCGTGCCCATCGCCGGGCGCGAGATCGAAGCGCTCGACAAGGAGACGCGCTTCCTGTTGCGCGCCGGCGTTCCCGGCGGGATTTACAAGGGCGCGCCGCGCGAGGTGCCGAGCGTCGGGTTCGCGGTCGTGGCGGCGAGCACGAGCAAGGTCGACGCGCGCGCGGTTTACGAGCTGGTCAAAACAGCGTTCGAACACCTGCAGCGGCTGCAGCGCGCCGATCCCGTTTTCGCGCGGCTCGATCCGCGCCGCATGACCGGCGACGGACTCGTGGTGCCGCTGCACGAGGGCGCCGCGCGGTTCTACAAGGAGCGTGGCTGGATCAAGTGACGATGGGCGCCCGCGCCAGGAAGCAGCCGCAGGCGGCGGCACCCGCGATCCGGTTCGCGAACCTCGCCCGGGCGCGGCTCGAAATCATGCTCGACGCCGGCCGCGAGGCCGCGAACTGCATGCGCGTTCTGGCCAAGGGCGGCGGCAACGTCGTTTCCGAACTGTTGCGCGACGCGGCCAGCTTCTACGAGTGGGATCACTATCCGAAGGGCGACGTCTACGACCGCGCGACGCACGCGCAGTACTACTACCACGCCCATCCCGAGCACGAACGGCCGGGCGAGCATGGCCATTTCCACACGTTTCTGCGCCCGCAAGGCATGCCCAAAGGCCTCAAGCCGCTGGCGATCCCGGGATACTCGCCGCCGGCCGAGGCGAACGCCGCGCTTTCGCACCTCGTCGCGATCGGCATGGACCGGTTCGGACGGCCGGTTTCGCTGTTCACGACGAACCGCTGGGTGACGGACGAGACCTGGTACCGCGCGGAGGACGTGATCCGCATGCTCGATTTCTTCGAGATCGATCTCGCGCACCCGTCGTGGCCGGTGAACCGGTGGATCAGCGCGATGATCCCGCTCTTCCGCCCGCAGATCGAGTGGCTGCTGAAGCGCCGCGACGAGGCGGTGGCCGCGTGGGCAAAGAAGAAACCGAAATCCGGCGTTTACGAAGACCGCGGCCTCAACGTCGTGTCCGAAACGGCGATCGACGTCGAGCGGCAGATCGCGGCGATCGAGCAGGCGCTCGCGGGCGCACGCTGAGCGCGCGGACGGCCGCGGCGCCTTC
>CAZUYG010000697.1:0-2649 GCA_964624265.1 uncultured Candidatus Odyssella sp. | reverse complement strand
CGACCTTCAGCCCGTTCATCAGCGCGGCGGCGACGATGATCGCGGTGCCGTGCTGGTCGTCGTGGAACACCGGGATTTTCATGCGCGCGCGCAGCTTCCGCTCGATCTCGAAGCATTCGGGCGCCTTGATGTCTTCGAGATTGATGCCGCCGAAGGTGGGCTCGAGCGCCGCGATGATGTCGACGAGCTTGTCGGGATTCTGCTCGGCCAGCTCCAAATCGAACACGTCGATGCCGGCGAATTTCTTGAACAGGCAGGCCTTGCCCTCCATCACCGGCTTGCCGGCGAGCGGGCCGATATTGCCGAGGCCGAGCACCGCCGTGCCGTTGGTGACGACGGCGACGAGATTGCCGCGCGCGGTGAGATCGAACGCCTGCTTCGGATCGGCGGCGATAGCGCGGCAGGCGGCGGCGACGCCCGGCGAATAGGCGAGCGCCAGGTCGCGCTGCGTCGTCAGCGGCTTGGTGGGCGTGACCGAGATTTTCCCCGGCTGCGGCAGCCGGTGATACTCGAGCGCGGCGTCGTCGATCTGATGGTCCATGGCGCGATGCGTCTTTGCGAGAGCCGGCCTCACTTTAGCGAGGACGCGGCGAAAACCCCAAATCCGCGTGCAGGGCCGCGGGCCGGTTCAGAAATCCATCGGCGGCACCAGCCGCTCCATGAGCCGGCGGAGCCGGTGGCGGTCTCCGGCGCCGAGCCCGGCGTCGAAATAGCGGACGGCGCTGCCGAGGATCGCCGGGTAGCATTTCCGGTAGAGCGCGAGGCCCTTGGGCGTAAGCGCGACGTCGACATTGCGGGCCGAGGCGGCGTTGCGCGCGCGCTTCACCAGCCCCTTGCGCTCCAGAGACTTGACCGTGCGCGTGGTGTTGGCCGGCGAAATGAAGGTGCGCCGCGCCAGCAGGCCCATGCTCGTGCCGCCGAACCGGCCGAGGATATCGACGACATTAAGCTCGGCACTGATGAGGCCGTAGCGCGTGCCCACCTTCTGGGCCATGGCCTGCAAATCGTGATGCAGGAACATCACCGCGCGGAACAGCGCGATGTAGTTGCGTTCTTCGTCGGACTTCATGAGGAGATCGCGCGTGGGCGGGCGGCTGGCGGCATTCTGCGATGCAATAGCCGCTGATCCGGGTGCGTGGCAACGGGCCGGCATGCCGCGGCGGCGCGTCAGGGACGGCGCACCAGCGTGTAATGCGTGTATTCCGCGAACAGGTTCGGCCAGAGGCGGATTCCGGCGCGCATCGCGGCGCGACCGACCCGGCTGCCCTTTTTCGGGTTCTTGAGCGCCGCGCGCTTCTCGACGAGATGAAGGCCGGGCACCTCTTCCGCGACGAACCGGTCGAAATCCTCGGCGTAGTTGAAGAAGCGGATGTGCAGGCCCTCGCCGTCGTTGGTGTGCAGGAAATCCTTGCTGAGGCGGCCGCGCAGGAAATCGAGCCGGAAGCGCAAGCTCACGGCATTGGGCAGCGTGACGAGCAGCCTTCCGCCCGGGCGCACGGCCCGCGCCGCCTCGCGCAGCGCATGGGCCGGATCGAACACGTGCTCGAGGCAGCACAGCATGGTGGCCGCGTCGAACGCGCCGTCGTCGACGGGGAAACGCTCCTCGGAAATGTCGCAGGCCAGCGCGCGCACGCCGCGGCGCTCGGCCTCCGAACGCGCATAGGGCGAGACGTCGAGCCCGACGACGCTGCACCCCTTGGTGCGGATCAGCATCTCGCCGAGGACGCCGTCGCCGCAGGCCACATCGAGCACGCGCTCGCCCGGGCCGATGCGTTCCACGGCGAAATCCCACCGACTGCGCCAGCGCTTCTCGAGCGTCTGGTACTGCGGCAGCGCGAGCTTCCGCGTCCACACCTGGTCATAGTAATCGGCGATCATGCGAGCGGCACCCGCACGAGCTTGTCCCACAGTGCCCGCGCCTTCGCCTGCTCTTCGGCCGAATAGCCAGCCACGCGGAAATGCGCGGGATCGGCGCCGTACGGCCGGCACGCGTCGATGAGCAGCCGCGAATTGAGGCCGCCGCCATCGCCGCCCAGCGCCGGATCGAGCGGCCCGCCCCAGGCGCCCTTGATGAGATCCGCGTCGCGCGCCGGATCGGAGCGCGTGCCGATGGCCCAGAGCACGTCGTCGATGTTGGTGGGGTCGATGTCGGCGTCCACGGCGACGAGGTAGCGCCCCATATAGGCGCCGGCCGGCAGCGACGCCGCGGCCATCAGGGCCTGGCGCGCATGGCCCGGATGGCGCTGTTCGAGCGCCACGACGATGAACAGGCGCGTGCCCGCCGCCGGATGGCACCACACGCCCTTGATCGGGCCGATGCCGGCTTTTTCGAGCTGGTCCCACAGCTGCGCCGAGCGGAATACCGACCAGAACGCAGTCAGCTCCGAGGGCGGGCGCGCCGTGCCGATACCGAGGATGATCGGATCTTCGCGATGATAGACGCCGTCGACCCGCACCAGCGGCTCGGGCCGCGTCGAACGGCTCATATAGCCGCTCCACTCGCCGAAAGGGCCCTCGGGCGCGGTCTGGTCCGGCAGCACCTCGCCTTCGAGCACCAGCTCGGCATAGGCCGGCACGGGCAGGCCGTGAAGCGGAGTCGGCACGGTTTCGAGCGCCTCGCCGGCGAGGCCGCCCCACACGTCGTATTCG
>CAZUYG010000696.1:0-2658 GCA_964624265.1 uncultured Candidatus Odyssella sp. | reverse complement strand
CAGCACCGTGAGGTAGTCCCAGATCGGGGTCTTGAACTCGGGTTGAAGTTCCGAGAGCTGGAGCACCTTTTCGTTCGGCTCCTTGAGCGAAAGCGCGCGTTCGGCCAGCGCCGGCGAGATGCCCTGGCGCGCCGCGGCCTGTTTCAGGCCCGCAACGCAGCCGGCAAAATCGGCCCACGCCGGCGCCGCCGCCGAGAGCGCGCCGAGTGTCGTCAGGACCAGCAGAAACCTACGCATCATTGTCCTCTTATACGTCGCGGGGCACGATAAGGCTTCCTTCGCTTGCGACAAGGCGGTGGCCAACGGCGCCTGCGCCAACTTTGTCGTCGCCGCTTCCGCGGGGACGACAAGTCTGGTGAGATCGGGGCCGGAACACTGGCTCTCCGGGATTCTTCATGACCGCACCGAAACCACGCGAACGGCAAATGCACCTAGGCGTGTTCGCCCTGGCCACGGGCCATCATGCCGACGGGTGGCGCATGCCGGGTGCGTTGACGCGCGCCGACGATTTCCCTTCTCTGCTGGGCATCGCGCAGATCGCGGAGCGGGCGAAGCTCGACTTCGTCTTCTTCGCCGATGCGCCGTCGTCGGCGCCCGACGGCCCGCCGGGCTTCATGCTGAACCTGGAGCCGATGACGCTGCTGGGCGCGCTGGCCGCCTGCACGTCGCGCGTCGGGCTGGTGGCGACCGTCTCCTCGACCTTCACCGAGCCCTACAACCTCGCCCGCTACATCGCGTCGCTCGACCGGATCAGCCAGGGCCGCGCCGGCTGGAACGTCGTCACTACCTCCGACGCGCCGTCGGCGGCGAATTTCGGACGCGAGCTTCCGCTGCACGACCTCCGCTACGAGATCGCCGACGAGTATCTGCGCGTGGTGCACGGCCTGTGGGACAGCTGGGAAGACGGCGCGGTGGTTGCCGATGCCGCCACCGGGCAATATCTCGACAAGACGAAGCGGCACGCGATCGATCACGCCGGAACGTATTTCCGGGTGAAGGGGCCGCTCAGCATCGCGCGCTCGCCGCAGGGCCATGCCGTGATCGTGCAGGCCGGCTCATCCGGCGCCGGTCAGGCCTTCGCCGCCAAGCATGCCGAAATCGTTTTCACCGTGCAGCAGGACATCGGCGAAGCAGAACGGTTCTATCGCGGCTTGAAGGAGAAGGCGGCGGAGGCCGGCCGTTCGCCCGATCATCTCAAGATCATGCCCGGGATCTTCCCGGTGGTCGGGCGCGCCGAGGCGGAGGCGCGCGCGAAATACGCGATGTTCCGCAGCTACATCCGGCCCGGCGCGGCGCTGGCCGCGATGTCGCAACGGCTCGGCCACGACGTTTCGGCCTATCCGATGGACGCGCCGTTTCCGCTGCTGCCGGATTCCAAGACCGGGACTCAGACCTATGCCAAGGTGATGTACGCCAAGGCGCAGCGCGAAGGCCTGACCCTGCGCGATATCCACGACCTCTTCGCAATGTCGCGCGGCTACGTGCTCGCCGTCGGGACGCCGCAGCAGGTGGCCGACGTGATGGAAGAATGGCTGACGCGCCGCGCCTGCGACGGCTTCATGCTGACGCCGGCCTATTTCCCCGATGAGCTCGAATCCTTCTGCGACCTGGTCGTGCCCGAGCTCCAGCGCCGCGGGCTGTTCCGGACGGACTACGCGGGGACCACGCTGCGCAGCCATTTCGGCCTGCCGGTGCCGAAGAGCCGATTCGCCCGATAGACTGCTGACGACGCGGGCAGTGCCTCCGGCGATCGGCCTGTTGGGTCAGACCCCTTTTTCTAACAAAGTCTCAGACGGTTTTTGCGTGCGATAGTTTCGCTACCGCCGCAGCTTGGCCAATAGGTCGTCGAGCTGCTCGAGGCTCTTGTAGCGGATCGTCACTTCGCCGGCTTCGCCTTTGGTCTTGATCTGGACGACGAGGCCGAGGCGTTCGGAGACGTCGTGCTCGAGCTCGATGAGATCGGGCGAGCGCCCGCTGCCGCGGCCGCCGCTGCTGCCGCCGCGCTTGCCTTCCAGTGCCTCCCAGCCGCCGTCGCGGACCTTCTGCGCCAGCGCCTCGGCTTCGCGCACCGAAAGGCCGGCCGCGACGACACGCTCGGCGAGGCGCTCGGCGTCCTCGAGGCCCACGAACGCGCGCGCGTGGCCGGCCGTGAGGCGGCCGTCGTCGAGCATCGCCTGGACCGGCGCCGGCAGCGTCAACAACCTCAGCGTGTTGGCGACGTGCGAGCGCGATTTGCCGACGATCTCCGCCACGTCTTCCTGCGTGCGGCGGAAATCGTCCATCATGCGCTGATAGCCGCGCGCTTCCTCGATCGCGGTGAGATCCTGGCGCTGCAAATTCTCGACCAGCGCCACTTCGAGCGTGTCGCGATCGGCGAGGTCGCGCACCAGCGCTGGGATCTCGTGCAGCTGCGCCTGCTGCGCCGCGCGCCAGCGCCGCTCGCCGGCGACGAGCTCGTACATGCCCGGCTCGCCGGCCACCGGCCGCACCAGGACGGGCTGGAGGATGCCCTTCTCGCGAATGGACTTCGCGAGTGCTTCCACCTCGGACTCGTCGAATCGTTTGCGCGGCTGATATTTGCCGGGCCGGATATTCGCGATCGGCAGCGCCTGCGGCGCGCGGCCGGCCGGCGCGGGCTCGTGGGATTCGGCGGCAGCC
>CAZUYG010000695.1:0-2659 GCA_964624265.1 uncultured Candidatus Odyssella sp. | reverse complement strand
CGGCGTGCATTGCCTCAAATACGGCATGACGACCAACAACGTGCTCGGCGTCGAGCTGGTGATGATGGACGGCGAGGTGGTGCGCCTCGGCGGCAAGCATCTCGACGCGCCGGGCTACGATCTGCTTGGCCTCGTCATCGGCTCCGAGGGCATGCTCGGCGTCGTCACCGAGGTGACGGTGCGCCTCCTGAAAAAGCCCGCCACGATGCGCGCGGTGCTGTTGGGCTTCCCCTCCAGCGAAGCCGCGGGCGACACGGTCGGCGCCATCATCGCGGCCGGCATCATCCCCGGCGGCATGGAGATGATGGACAAGCCGGCGATCCACGCCGCGGAGGCGTTCGCGCGCGCCGGCTATCCGCTCGACGTCGAGGCGCTCTTGATCGTCGAACTCGACGGCCCCGCGGTCGAGGTGGACGATCTCGTCGCACGGGTCGATGCGATCGCGCGCGGCAAGGGCGCCACGGTCTGCCGCGTCAGCACGAGCGACGAGGAGCGCCTGCGCTTCTGGGCCGGGCGCAAGGCCGCGTTCCCCGCGGTGGGGCGCATTTCGCCCGACTACTACTGCATGGACGGCACGATCCCGCGCCGCCGCCTGCCCGAAGTGCTCGCGAAGACCGCCGAGCTTTCGGCGAAATACAAGCTGCGCGTCGCCAACGTGTTCCATGCCGGCGACGGCAATCTGCATCCGCTGATCCTCTACGACGCGAACAATCCGGGCGAATTGGAGCGCGCCGAGGCGTTCGGCGCCGATATCCTGCGCCTCTGCGTCGAGGTGGGCGGCGTGCTCACCGGCGAGCACGGCGTCGGGGTCGAGAAGCGCGATCTCATGCCCGCGATGTTCGACGAAACCGATCTCGCGCAGCAGGAGCGCGTGAAGTGCGTGTTCGATCCGGACCAGCTGCTCAATCCCGGAAAGGTGTTCCCGACGCTGCATCGCTGCGCCGAGTTGGGTCGCGTCCACGTCCATGGCGGAGAGACGCGCTTCCCCGACCTGCCGCGTTTTTGACGGCGAGCATCGCCCGATGCGCGTCATCCTGAGCGAAGCGAAGGATCTCTTCGACGCGAGGAACGCCTGTGCCGACAGGGCCGCGCAGCTGCCAGACTCTTCGCGGCGGGCAAGAGATGCTTCGCTTCGCTCAGCATGACGGGAAAGGTCGCGCGCCCGTGAGCGATACGCTCTCGCCGAAAAGTGCCGAGGATGTGCTCGCCGCGGTGCGGGAAGCCGCGGCGCAGGAGCAGCCGCTCGAGATCGTCGGCCGCGGCACGAAGCGCGGCTGGGGCAGGCCAGTCAAGAGCAACCGCATCCTCGATCTCTCCGGCCTTTCGGGCGTGACGCTCTACGAGTCCGACGAGCTCGTGCTCTCTGCCAAGGCCGGCACGCCGATGGCCGAGATCGAAGCGCTGCTCGCCAAGAACAGGCAAATGCTGGCATTTGAGCCGCCGGACCTCGGCGAAGTCTTTCAAACGCAGCGCGCGCGCCAGACGCTCGGCGGCGTCATCGCCTGCAATCTTTCCGGCCCGCGCCGCATCAAGGCGGGCGCCGCGCGCGACCACTTCCTCGGCTTCCGCGCGGTAAACGGACGCGGCGAGGCGTTCAAGGCCGGCGGGCGGGTGATGAAGAACGTCACCGGCTACGACCTGCCGAAGCTGCTGTGCGGTTCGTTCGGCACGCTGGCGGTGATGACCGAGATCACCGTGAAAGTCCTGCCCGCGCCCGAAAAGACGCGCACGGTGCTGTTGCTCGGCCTCGACGATACGGCGGCGCGCGACGCGATGGCCGCCGCGCTCAATTCGCCGCACGAGGTTTCGGGCGCCGCGCATTTGCCGCGTAAAGTCGCCGCGCGCTCCGCTGTCGGCTATGTGCGCGGCGCAGGCGCGGCCGTCACGGCGATCCGCATCGAAGGCTTCGGCCCTTCGGTGGAGGCGCGCTGCACGGCCTTGTGCGAGCTGCTCGCGGGCTTTGCCGGCGCCGGCAAGGGCCTCGAAGAGCTGCACAGCATGAACAGCGCCACGCTCTGGCGCGAGATCCGCGACGTGGCGCCGCTGCTGCCGGAGCCGTCGCTCGATCTCTGGCGCCTCTCGGTCCCGCCCGCCTCGGGCGCTCCGATCATGGCCTCGCTGGTGATGGGCGAAGGCTTCGCCAACGACGCCTATTTCTACGACTGGGGCGGCGGCCTCGTCTGGATCGCGACGCCGCAAGTGAAGCCTGCTGCCACTGCAGCGGCGATCCGCAAGCTCGTCTCGTCGGCCGGCGGCCACGCGACGCTGATTCGGGCGCCCGAAGCGACGCGCGACGCGATCGTGTCTTTTCACCCGCAGGAAAAGGCGCTGGCCGCCATCGCCGGGCAGATCAAGCGCTCGCTCGATCCTACCGGCATCCTTAATCCGCAGCGGCTCGCGTAGAATCGCGATGCAAACCGCCTTCACCCTCGCGCAGCTTGCCGATCCGGGCATCCAGGAGGCCGACAGGATCCTGCGTGCCTGCGTTCATTGCGGGTTCTGCACGGCGACGTGTCCGACCTATGTGCTGCTCGGCGACGAGCGCGATTCGCCGCGCGGGCGCATCTATCTGATCAAGGACATGCTCGAGAAAGGCCGGCCGGCCGATGCCGAGACGGTCAAGCATATCGACCGCTGCCTGTCGTGCCTCGCCTGCATG
>CAZUYG010000694.1:0-2664 GCA_964624265.1 uncultured Candidatus Odyssella sp. | reverse complement strand
TCACCAGCACCTTCATGCCCTGGAGCTGCTTGATGGTCAGCGCGATCTGATCGAGTTCGAGCGCGGCGGCGTGGACGCGCTGGTCCGCGAGCGCCAGGCCCAGCGTGAGCGTACCGTCCGAATCGGTGGCGTCGTTGAGGAAGGCGATCTCGTTGTTGAGCGTGGTGGTCGCATCACCAACACTGTAAGAATCCTGGTTCAGTATTTCGCTGTCGGGCCAGTAACCTTCCTCCATCGTCGCCATGGTCACCGCCCTTCACCGGTGTCAGCGCTTCGACGCGACCGGATATGCGCAGCGGAACCCTTGGTTGAAGATGTCAGGGGAAGCATGGTCCTCGAAGTTCAGGTCGCGGAACTGAGCGCGATAGAACCAGGGGTTCGCCGCCGCCGCAGTCAACCCAGCGTGGGTCCCGCGTGAACCATGCCCATCGTCATCCCACATGTTCTTCCCCGTGGAACATCCCGCGCACGGGTTCTTGCAGCGCGGTGCACAGGCGGAGTAGGCACTACTGAACCACAGGTCAGCTACCCATTCACGGGCGTTCCCCCCGAGATCGAACAGCCCGTCGGGGTTCGGTTTCTTGGTGCCGACGCGGTCGGCCCTCCCGAAGTCGCTCCCGGGCTCGAAGACCGCGCATTCATAGAAGACTTCCTCCTCGCAGGACGGGATCAGAAGACCGCTCGGGTAGGGTCGGGGCTTGTCCCCAAGACCCGCGGCAGCTCGCTCCCACTCCGCCTCGGTGGGCAGCCTCCCGCCGGCCCACATGCAGTACTCCCCGCCGTTCTTGGCACTGCCGCCCAGGAAGGGCCGCTCGAGCTGCCCTGGCGTCTCGTGCTCGGTTCGGTCCCAAGTCTCTGCAGAGCCCGTGTACTTCTCGAGCGTGCATGCGCCCGCGTCCAGGCAGGCGATGTAGCGCCGATTCGTGACCTCGTAGCGATCCATGTGGATTGGCGAGACGAACACTTGGTGGATCGGACTCGCGAAGTAGTCGTTCTCGTGCGCATGCGGATCCGTCTGTCCCATTCCCATCCAGAACCAGCCTCCCTTCAGGCACACCCGATCCGTGAACGGCAGCCCCGGCTTCGGTGGCGGCTCCCCACAGTCGCACGCATCGTCCTGGTCCGCGGTACCGTCGCAGTCGTTGTCGTCGCCGTCGCAGACATCGACTGCGCCTGGGCGGATTTCCATGTTCGCGTCGTCGCAGTCGTCTCCGCCACAGGTCACCGCTCGGAAACCGTCGCCATCCGCGTCGCAGGGATCGGCGTCCGGGCCGGCGTCGAGCACGCAGGGCGCTCCGCCGCTCCCGGACACCTTCTCTTCGCCGTCGCTGCAAGCGCCCGTCACGAACGTGAGCGCCGCGACTGGCCAAGCCGCCCGGCTCGCCATCGGGACTCACCGCTTCGCCGCGACGGGGTACGCGCAGCGAAAGCCCTGGTTCCAGAGATCGTGAGAGGCGTGGTCTTTGTACACTCCATCGCGAAATTGGGCGCGGTAGAAGTACGGCATCGTGTTGTCCTCGGGGAACCCCGCGTGTCCGCCTCGTTCGATGTGCCCGTCGTCATCCCACATGTTCTTCCCCGTGGAACATCCAACGCAGGGGTTCTTGCAGGGAGATGCGCAGGCAGCGTAAGCATCATTGAACCACAAGTCCGCTACCCATTCACGGGCGTTCCCTCCCAGGTCGAACAGCCCCTCCGCGTTCGGCTCCTTGGTGCCGACGCGGTCGGCGATCCCGAAGTCGCTCCCGGGCTCGAAGACTGCGCACTCAAAGAGAACTTCCTCTTCGCACGTCGGTGCCTTCATCCCGCTCGGATACGGTCGCGGCTTTTCGCCGAGCCCCGCGGCAGCGCGCTCCCACTCCGCCTCTGTCGGGAGGCGACCACCAGCCCACTTGCAGTACTCGCCGCCGTTCTTGGCGCTGCCACCCAGGAACGGTCGGTCAAGCTGCTCCGTCGTCTCGTGCTCCGCCCGATCCCACGTTTTCTCAGACGTTGCGTACTTCTCGAGCTTGCAGACGCCCGCGTCCAGGCAAGCGATGTAGAGCCGGTTCGTGACCTCGTAGCGGTCCATGTGAATTGGCGAGACAAACACCTGATGGATCGGACTCGCGATGTAGTCGTTCTCGTGCGCGTGGGGGTCCGTGAGTCCCATCCCCATCCAAAACCAACCTCCCTTCAGGCACACGCGATCGCTGAACGGCAGCCCCGGCTTCGGTGGCGGCTCCGCACAATTGCAAGCGTCGTCTTGGTCGGCGATGCCGTCGCAGTCGTTGTCGTCGCCGTCGCAGACGTCGATCGCGCCCGGGTGGATGTCCTTCCGGGTGTCCTCGCAGTCGTCGCCACCGCAAGTCACTGATCGATGACCGTCACCGTCCGAGTCGCACGGGTCGGCATCCGGGCCGGCGTCGAGCACGCAGGGCGCGCCACCATTTCCGGACGCCCTCTCCTCGCCATCGCTGCACGCGCTCGCGAGGAGCGCAAGTGCCGCGACCGCCAGGCGGCCGACATCAGTAGTTGATCGCATGGGTGTAACGCACGTCCGCGAAGAGCTTGGTCGGCACGCGGCCCCCGAGCGAGGCGACGGGGACCTCGACTTCGAGATCTCCGATCAGGGAGAGCCCTTCCACGTACGCCCTGCCCAGCGAGTTGGGCTCCAGGTTGCTC
>CAZUYG010000693.1:0-2664 GCA_964624265.1 uncultured Candidatus Odyssella sp. | reverse complement strand
GACTCCGGGATGCCAGTCGCGGCCGGCGACGGTGACGACCGCGCGCCCGGCCGCCGCCTGAAGCTGCGCCTTGGCGATGGCCTGCGCGAGAACTTCGGCCTCGATCGCCTGCCGTTCGCGGTTGTAGCCATCGAGCCGCGCGGCCAGCGCCTCGGCCTCGGCCGGATCGTCGGTCGCCAGCAGGCGCCAGCCGAGCGCCGACTCGCCGACGCGGCCGCAGGCATTCACCCGCGGACCGATCATGAAGCCGCTGTGAAACGCGCCGAGCGGTTCGTCGATGCGCGCCACCTCGGCCAGCGCCGCAATTCCGGCGTTCGCGCGCCGCGCCATTACTTTGAGGCCCTGCGCGACCAGCACGCGGTTGAGCCCCGTGAGCGGCACCACGTCGCACACCGTGCCGAGCGCCACGAGATCGAGCAGCTCCATCAGCGCCGGCTCGCCGCCGCCGGCAAACCGCCCGCGCCGCCGCAGCTCGCGGTTCAGCGCCACGAGCAGCAGGAATGCGACGCCGACCGCGGCCAGCGTCTTGAACGGGCTCGTCTCGTCGAGGCGGTTCGGATTGATCGTGGCGAAAGCCGGCGGCAGCGCGGGTTCGGCCGCATGATGATCGACGACGATCACCTGCAGCCCGGCGGCGGCGGCGGCCGCGATCGGCGCATGCGCGAGAATCCCGCAATCGACCGTGACGATGACCCGGGCGCCCTGCTCGCCCAGCTTCAGCAGCGCCGGCGCGTTGGGGCCGTAGCCCTCTTTCATGCGGTCGGGCACGTAAACGGCGGGGGCCGCCCCCACCGCCGCGAGGTAGCGGTGCAGCAGCGCGGCCGAGGTCGCCCCGTCCACGTCGTAGTCGCCGAAAATCGCGATGCGCTCGCCGCTCTCCACGGCGTCGGCGAGACGCGTCGCGGCCTTCTCCATGTCCTTGAGGTGCCCGGGATCGGGCAGCGCCTCGCGCAGGCGCGGATCGAGAAAGGCGGGCGCGGATTCGGCATCGAGGCCGCGCGCGGCCAGCAGGCGCGCGACGATCTCCGGCAGATCGAGCTTCTGGGCAATGGCGCGCTGCGTGCGCTCGTCGGCCGTCCGCTCGCGCCAGCGCCGTCCGGAAGCGGAGGATTCGACGCCGAGGCAGGGCGCGTAGGCTCCGCCCCGCGCGAGCGACTCAGTCGGCGGCGTCGCGTTCATGGGCGCGCACCTTGCGGGCCGGCCCGCGCCGATAGCTGTAGACCAGCGCCGGCCAGATGTTCATCCAGATGCGCGGCGAGACGGAGGTGTCGATGCCGGTGCCCTCGACCGGAATCGGCGAGTCGCGGAAGTAGGTGAACTGAACGAACACGCCTTCGGGGTTCATGATGCGCAGGGCGGTGCGCAGAAGCTCGAGGCGGCGCGCCGGCGGCTGCGTCAGCAGCGGCAGGCTGGAGACGACGGCGGCCGGCGGCGCCAGGCCGAGTTTGCGCACGTGCTCGGCGATCGCGTAGGCATCGCCATGGACGAGGCGCACGTTCGGATAGCGCTGGCTCAGCAACTTCACGAATTGCGGGCTGAATTCGATCATCGTAAGACGCTCGGGCGGCACCCCGCGCGCCAGCAGCGCCTCGGTGACGACGCCGGTTCCCGGCCCCAGCTCGATGATCGGCCCCGGCACCGAAAGATCGACCGGCGCCGCCATGGCTCGCGAGAGCGCCTTGCCGCTCGGCCATTGCGCGCCGGTTCGCATGGGCGCCGTCACGAACGAACGCAGGAAACGAAGCACGTCGGCAGGCCCGCCGTGCGATGTGCGCGGCTTCTCCTGCCGCCCAGGTTGGACTTTGTCCACCGCCCCTACCTCTACTCCGCGCCCCCGCCCTGCCCCGATCAGCGGCCGGGGTGGCCATACACGGCCTTGCGCTCGAAATTGTGCTGCGCCTCGATCAGTCTAACCGTTCCCGTGCTGGAACGCATCACGATCGAATTGGTGATCGCGCCCTTGCCGTGGCGGCGGACGCCCTTGACCATCGACCCGTCGGTAACGCCGGTGGCGGCGAACATCACGTCGCCCTTCGCCATCTCGGTGAGGCCGTAGATCTTGCCGAAATCGGTGATGCCGCAATTCCGCGCGCGCTTCTTTTCGTCCTCGTTGCGGAAGATCAGCTTGCCCTGCATCTGCCCGCCGATGCAGCGCAGCGCCGCGGCCGCCAGCACGCCCTCGGGCGCGCCGCCGCTGCCGATGTAGATGTCGACCCCGCTCGTGTTCATCGCCGTCGCGATCACGCCCGAGATGTCGCCGTCGGAGATCAGCTTGATGCGCGCGCCGGCCTCGCGCACCTTCGCGATCAGCTCGGCGTGACGCGGCCGGTCGAGGATGCAGGCCACGAGATCGGCCACCTCGACGTCTTTCGCCTTGGCGAGATTCGCGAGGTTCACCGCCGGCGGCGCATCGATGTCGATGAGATTGGGCGGAAGGTCGCCGCCGACCGCGATCTTGTCCATGTAGACGTCGGGCGCGTGCAGGAAGCCGCCGTGTTCGGCCATCGCGATCACGGCGAGCGCGTTTTCCATGCCCTTGGCCGTGATCGTCGTGCCCTCGAGCGGATCGAGCGCGATATCGACCTTGGGGCCGCCGCCGCGGCCGACCTTCTCGCCGATATAAAGCATCGGCGCCTCGTCGCGCTCGCCCTCGCCGATCACGAC
>CAZUYG010000692.1:0-2665 GCA_964624265.1 uncultured Candidatus Odyssella sp. | reverse complement strand
GATGGACCGGCGCATGGGCCTGATCAAAGGCGCGACCTCCTACGACGCGCTCAAGGACGCCGACATCGTCATCGAGGCCGTGTTCGAGAATCTCGCGCTCAAGCGCGATATTTTCGGCCGGCTCGACAAGATCGCCAAGCCCGGCGCCGTGCTGGCGACGAACACCTCGACGCTCGACGTCGATGCGATCGCCGAGGCGACGAAGCGGCCCGAGAGCGTCGTCGGCACGCATGTCTTCAGCCCGGCGAACGTCAGGCGCCTGCTCGAGAACGTGACCGGCAAGAAAACCTCGCCCGAAACCGCGCAGACCGCGATGGAGCTCGGCCGCCGCATCAACAAGGTCGCGGTGCTGGTCGGCGTGTGCGACGGCTTCGTCGGCAACCGCATGCTGTACGCCTACACGCGCCAGGCCGGCTTCCTGTTGGAAGAGGGCGCCACGCCCGAGCAGGTCGACAAGGCGATCTACGATTTCGGATTCCCGATGGGGCCGTTCCAGATGAGCGACCTCGCCGGCATCGACGTGGGCTATCTCGTGCGCAAGGAGCGCCGCGAGCACGCGCCGACCAACAAGCGCTACGCCTACACGGTCGCCGACCGGCTCTACGAGATGGGCCGCTATGGCCAGAAGACCGGCCGCGGCTTCTATCTCTACGACGCCGAGCGCAACCGGAAGGTCGATCCCGAGGTGACGGCGCTCGTCGAGCAGGTCTCGAAAGAGAACGGCCGCACGCGCCGCGCGATCGGCGCCGACGAGATCGTCGAGCGCTGCATGTTCGCGCTCGTCAACGAGGGCGCCAAGATTCTCGAAGAGGGCATCGCCGCGCGCCCGCTCGACATCGACATGATCTGGATCTTCGGCTACGGCTTCCCGCGCTATCGCGGCGGCCCGATGCACTGGGCCGACGAGATCGGCCCCGCGAAGCTGCTCGAGCGCCTCGAGCACTATTACCAGAGCGCCGACCGCGACTGGCTCGAGCCCGCGCCGCTGCTGCGGAAGCTGGTGAAGGAAGGCAAGAAGTTCCGTGAATTGGCGGCGGCCTGATCGTGTGGAATCGTCGAGAGATGCGTCGCGCGGGCCTGCGGCCCGACGCTCAGCATGACGAAATTCGTTCATTCCTTCGCGTCATCCTGAGCGAAGCGAAGGATCTCTCGGCAGCATAGCATCGGCGTCGACATGCGCATCACCGCCATCCGCGACGTGGTCGCGCCGATCAAGTCGGCGATCCGCAACGCCTATATCGATTTCAGCCAGATGACGGCGAGCGTCGTCGGCATCGCGGCCGATCGCAAGGCCGATGGCAAGCCGATCGTCGGCTTCGGCTTCAATTCGAACGGGCGCTACGCGGCGCAGGGTCTGCTGCGCGAGCGCTTCATTCCGCGGCTGCTCGCGGCGCCGCCCGACTCGCTGCTCGACGAAAAAGGCCTCATCGATCCCGCGAAATGCTGGGCCGCGATGATGGCCAACGAGAAGCCGGGCGGGCATGGCGAACGCTCGGTCGCCGTCGGCGTGCTCGACATGGCGCTGTGGGACCTGCGCGCGAAGGCCGAGGGCGTTCCGCTCTGGAAATTGCTCGCCGACCGCTACAACGAGGGCAAGGCCGATCCGCATGCCTGGGTCTATGCCGCCGGCGGCTACTACTATCCCGGCAAGAGCCTCAAGGATCTGCGCGACGAGATGCGGCACTACCGCGATCTCGGCTATCGCGCGGTGAAGATGAAGATCGGTGGCTCCGGCCTCGCCGACGATCTCGCGCGCATCGAGGCCGCGCTCGACGTGGTGGGCGAGGGGCGCTTCCTCGCGGTGGACGTGAACGGCCGCTTCGATCTCGAAACCGCGCTGGCCTATGGCAAGGCGATCGCGCCGTTCGATCTCTGCTGGTTCGAGGAGCCGGTCGATCCGCTCGATTTCCTGCTGCACGCGATGATCGCCCAGCATTATTCGGGTCCGCTGGCGACCGGCGAGAACCTGTTCTCGCTGCAGGACGCGCGCAATCTCGTGCGCCATGGCGGCCTGCGCGCCGACCGCGATTTCCTCCAGTTCGATCCGGCGCTCTCCTACGGCCTCGTCGAATATCTGCGCACGATCGAGATGGTGGAGGCGCATGGCTGGTCGCGCCGCCGCCTGGTGCCGCATGGCGGGCACCAGTTCGCGCTCAACATCGCGATGGGCCTCGGCCTCGGCGGCAACGAATCCTATCCGCTCGTGTTCAAGCCGTTCGGCGGTTTCGCGGACACGCAGCGGGTGGACGAAGGCCGCGTCGCGCCGCACACGAGCCCGGGCATCGGCTTCGAGCTGAAGAACGATCTCTACACCGTGATGAAGATCATCGGCGAGGCGGCATTGGCGCCGGGCGGGCCGCGCAGCGGGTGACGTGCGCCGCCGGCGTCCGCGCCCGCGTGCCGCGTTCAACGATCCGTGATCGTGCCGGATTGGACGCAAGCCGCCGGTGTTCATACATCGCGGTGGGGCCTGCCTGCCGACGAGGATCGTATGAAGAACCTGCCGATTGCCGCGGCGCTGTTCGCGGCGCTGCCGCTTGCGCCGGCCGCCGCCGCGCCGCTGGGCGGCGCGGAGATTCGCGCCCGTGCCGCCGGCGGCGAGTTCCGCGGCTACGGCAACATCCGGCGGCTCGAGGATTTCATCTGGCGGATGCGCCCGGACGGC
>CAZUYG010000691.1:0-2665 GCA_964624265.1 uncultured Candidatus Odyssella sp. | reverse complement strand
TGGGTGATCCTGCGCAATCCGGACGGCACGCCGATTCTCACGCCCGAGGGCTACGTTCAGCCGCTGGACAAGGACGGCAACCTGATTCCGCTCAATGCCGATGGCACGCCGGTGGACCCCACCAAGCTCGTGGAGGTCGAGCTGAGCCGGCTCAGCGTCGGCAAGTCGCCGACGAAAATCCTCGACCGGCAATTGGCCGACGTCGTGAACGCGATCAACTCCGCAACGGCGATCTCGTTGGACACCGCCGGCCGCATCGTCGTGACGATCGGCACCGAGACGAAGACGATCGATTCGCCGCTCGCGAATCTCGCGCTTTACAAGTCGCTGCTGACGCTGGGCTACATTCCCGGAATCAGCACGTCGATCAATCTCGGCACGCTGTCGTTCCTCAACGACGGAACGAAGACCACGGCGGACTATCTTGCGGCCGCTTCGTTCCTGGGCGCGGCCTCCGACAAGACGTCGAAGATCGTCGTCGATACGGTCGTGTACATGAACCAGATCCTGCAGCTTCCGGGCACGACCTACACCGACGGGAAGGTTTACTACACCTATCCGTCGACCGTGACGTATGACCGGACCGTCTATTCCGGCGTCAAGGTCACGGTGCTCGTGAAGCAGGCGGACGGCAGCTATGTGAAGACCGAGGTGAACCTGCTCGACGCCGTGTTCGGCGGGACGACCTTCACGACCGCGCTCACCGGCCTCGCGGCCGTCAGCCAGGCCTCGGACGACGCGCGGGCGGTGATCCAGTTCCTGCACGACAATCCGCTGCCGACGAACTAGTTCGACCGGCACACCGCACGACGGCGGAATCGGCGGGACCGAAAGTCCCGCCGCTTTCGTTCCGGGCTACCGGTTCTTGAACTTCGGCTCGCGCTTTTCGACGAAGGCGGCCATGCCTTCGTTCTTGTCTTCGAGCGCGAAGGCCGAGTGGAACACGCGGCGCTCGAACAGCACGCCTTCGCGCAGCGTCGTCTCGTAGGCGCGGTTCACGCTTTCCTTGATCATGTAGACGACGGGGCGCGACTTCTTCGCGATCGCCTCGGCCGTCTTCATCGCCTCTTCCATGAGCTTGTCGGCCGGCACGACGCGCGAGACGAGGCCGCACTGCACCGCCTCGGTGGCGTCCATCATGCGGCCGGTGAGGCACATTTCCATCGCCTTCGACTTGCCGGCGAAGCGCGTGAGGCGCTGCGTGCCGCCGGCGCCGGGCAGGATGCCGAGTTTCACTTCCGGCTGGCCGAACTTCGCCGTGTCGGCCGCGATGATGAAATCGCACATCATCGCGACCTCGCAGCCGCCGCCCAGCGCATAGCCGGCGACCGCGGCGATGACGGGCTTCCGGATTTTCGTGATCTCTTCCCATTCCTTGGTGATGAAGTCCTCGAGATACACGTCCTGGAAACCCTTGCCGCGCATCTCCTTGATGTCGGCGCCGGCCGCGAACGCCTTCTCGCTGCCGGTGATCACGACGCAGCCGATCGCGGGATCGGCATCGGCGGCGTGCAGCGCCTGGCCGAGCTCGCGCGCCACCTGCGCGTTCAGCGCGTTGAGCGCCTTCGGACGGTTCAGCGTCACGAGCGCCACCGCACCCTTGGTTTCGTAGATGATGGTTTCGAAGGCCATGCGCCGTCCCCTTTTTCTTCCGAATGAGGCTTCGGGGCGCCTTCTCGCGCCCCGTTTCCAGGTCTCGACAGTCGGATTGTACGATTGCCCGAGGTGCTCGGTGTTCGCCGGTCGGCGCGAAGCGTGCCCTATGGGAAGGCGCCGAGGGGCGAGATACGAAGCCCGATTTTTACACTAGCGCTGGCGGCGCGGACAATAGAACGTGGATCGCCCGCCCTGCACGAAGCGCCGCACGCCGCGCCCCTTGACATTAACCTTCGCGTCCGCGCCGCAATCGCAGCCAGGACAGGGCTTGCGCTCCTTGTCGTAAACGGCCCAGCGATGCTGGAAATAGCCGAGCTCGCCCGAGGGCTGGATGTAGTCGCGGAGGCTCGAGCCGCCGCTCGCGATCGCCTCGTTCAGCACGCGCTTGATCGCGGCCGCGAGCGCCGCCGCCTTCTCGCCGCGCACCGTGCCGGCGCGGCGCTTCGGCGAAAGCCCGGCGTGAAACAGCGCCTCGCATACGTAGATGTTGCCGAGACCGGCCACGAGGCGCTGATCCAGGAGCGCGGCCTTCAATGATGTCTTGCGGCCCTTGAACGCGGCCTCCAGCACGGCGCCGTCGAACGCCGCGGCCAGCGGCTCGGGGCCGACCGCGGCGAACAGCTTGTGCTTCGGCAGATCGGTTTTCGTCGTCAGCACGACGAGGCCGAAGCGTCGCGGATCGTTGAGCGTCACGCGCGATCCGTCGTCCATCGTCAGCGTGATGTGATCGTGCGCGTCGATCGGGCGCGCATGATCCTTCTCGATGAACAGCCGCCCCGACATGCCGAGATGCACGACGCACACGTCGCCCGATTCGAGCTCGATCAGCAGATACTTCGCGCGCCGGCCGATCTCGTCGACGCGCCTTCCTTCGAGCCGCGCTTTGAGATCGCGCGGGATCGGCACGCGCAGATCCGGCCGCCGCGCCTCCACGCGCGCGATGCGCTTGCCTTTCATCACCGGCAGGAGGCCGCGGCGGACCGTTTCGACTTCGGGCAGTTCGGGCATG
>CAZUYG010000690.1:0-2666 GCA_964624265.1 uncultured Candidatus Odyssella sp. | reverse complement strand
AATGCCGGCATAGAGCACAGCGGCGGCGTACAGCCCGGCGACGATATCGTCCATCATCACGCCCCAGCCGCCGGGCAGGTGATCCTGCGCCCAGCTCGCGGGCCAGACCTTGGCGATGTCGAAAAAGCGGAACAGCAGGAAAGCGGCGAGGAAGTGCCACGGATTGTCGGGCGCCGCGAAGACCAGCGCCAGCCATTGGCCGGCGACTTCGTCGATGACCACCTCGCCCGAATCGTGCTGCTCCGTCGCCGCGCAATAACGGGCCGACGCCCACACGCCGATGGCGAGCGCGCCGGTTACGGCAACGAGCAGGGCGAGCCGGCCGAACGGAGCGGGGATCTGCAACAGCGCGATGCCGAACGGCAGCGCCGCCATCGAACCGAACGTTCCCGATGCGGCCGGAAACCGGCCGGCGCCGAAAAAGGTGGCGGCGAGGCGCACGGGCGTGGGGATGACGGCCATCTTTCAAACGTCCGGCAACAGCACGGTCGCGACCGCCTGCCCGGCGATACCCTCGCCGCGGCCGGTGAAGCCCAGCTTTTCGGTCGTCGTCGCCTTCACGCTGACGCGGCTTGCCTCGAGCCCCGCGATCTCGGCGATGCGCGCCACCATCGCCGCGTTGTGCGGGCGGATGCGCGGCTGCTCGCAGATCAGCGTGAGGTCGAGATGCAGGATGCGCCCGCCGCGCGCGCGCACCAGCTCGGCCGCGTGCTTCAGGAACACTTCCGAGCGCGCGCCCTTCCAGCGCGGGTCGCGATCGGAGAAATGCGCGCCGATGTCGCCGTCGGCGAGCGCGCCGAGAATGGCATCGACCAGCGCGTGCAGGCCCACATCGGCGTCGGAGTGGCCGACGAGCCCGCGCTCGAACGGGATCTGCACGCCGCACAGCCACACGTGATCGCCTGGGCCGAACTGGTGGACGTCGAAGCCCATGCCGGTGCGCGGCAAGGCCGGCCGCGCGGCGACGATCCGCTCGCCGCGCGCGATGTCGTCCTCGCTCGTGATCTTGAAATTGTCCTCGCTGCCGGGCGCCAGCGCGAGGCCGAGACCGGCGCGCTCGGCCACCGCCGCGTCGTCGGTGAGATCCAGCCCGGCGGCGGCGCGGTGCGCGGCGACGATGTCGGAATAGCGAAAGGCCTGCGGCGTCTGCGCCCGCCAGAGATCCTTGCGATCCACGGCGGCGAGGTGTCCGCCGCTCGCGCGTTTCAGACTGTCCACGACCGGAATCGCGACGATGGCGCCCTGCATCGTGTCGAGCGCCGCGCGCGCCGCGGCGATCGTCGCGGCGCCGACGAACGGCCGCGCCGCGTCGTGAATCATCACGAAATCCGGCTGCCGCTCCGCGAGACTCTCGAGTCCGTTGCGCACCGATTCCTGCCGTGTCGCGCCGCCCGCAACCGGGGCCAGCATGTCGAGGCCGGCCACCGCACGGTCGTAGAGCGCGCGGTCGTCCGGGTGAATCACGACGCGCACGCCGGCGATCGACGGATGGCCGAGAAAGGCGCGCGCCGCACGCCGCAGAATCGGCTCGCCGCCGATCGCGCGGTACTGCTTGGGTACGTCGCCGGGCAGGCGCGTGCCGCGTCCCGCGGCCACGAGAAGTGCGTAACAGCCGCTCATTGCGTCTCGGATCGGTCCTGGCTGTGGTGGGGCGCGCACCCTATCGCCGCGCGCCTGCCCTTGCCAAGCGGCGGCGCTCCGGGCAGGGATGCGGCAAAGGAACAGCCGATGGATTCGCCGCTGCCGATCGCGATCGCCGCATTGCTCGGCCTGTTGCCGCTCGGCGCCGCGGCCTGGCGCGGGCTCGACGGTCGCGCATTCGTGTTCTGGCCGGTGCTGCTGGTGGCGCTGGCCGGAACGGCGGCGCTGCTGGGCGTCGAATCGCGGCGCGGATTGCCGACGGGGTTCGCCGACGCACTCTGGCTTTCGGTCGCGGCTTGCCTCGCCGTCTATGCCGTGCTCGCGGTCGTCTCGCGCGCCGGACGGCGGCTTGCCGTGTTCCTGGTGCCGTTCCTCATCGCATCGGGTTTCGTCGGCACGGTTTGGATCGGCGGGGATGGTGCCGAGGGGCCCCGAGTCCTCCGCTTCGACGTGGCCTCGATCTGGGTGGCGATCCACGTCGCCGCCTCCTTGGCCACCTACGCACTGGTCGCGCTGGCGGCGAGTGCCGGCGCGGCCATCCTCGTTCAGGAACGTGCCATCAAGCGCAAGGCCAAGGGCGCGTTGAGCGCGCGCCTGCCGAGCGTGGCCGCCTGCGAGAGCCTCGAACTGTACCTGCTGGTCGCCGCCGTCATCGTGCTCGGCGCCGGCATCGCGACGGGAATGGCGTGGTCGTATCTGCGGGGCGGGCCGCTGGTCCCGCTCGATCATAAGACAGTTCTCGCGATGCTCGCTTTCGGGCTGATCCTGGCCGTGCTTGCCCTGCACCGTCTTACCGGCTTGCGGGGGCGGTCGGCGGCGCGGTGGGTGTTGGCAGCATCCTTGGCGATGGTATTGGCCTATCCCGGGGTGAAGTTCGTGTCGGAGATCCTCCTCGGCCGATAAGCCATGATTGCCTAATTTTCGGACAGATTGACGCTTCTGCATTTCTTTTAGCCAATACGTCGTAATTTTTGCTCTAAATATCGGCCGAAATTGCCTGCCATCAGGCTTCCAGCGCCGCTGGC
>CAZUYG010000689.1:0-2669 GCA_964624265.1 uncultured Candidatus Odyssella sp. | reverse complement strand
GGCGCGGGGGGGCTTGGGCCCCGCGCACGGGGGGTATCGCCCGGGGGGCGGCGCGCTCATTTGTTGGGCGTACCCACCCAATTGGCCCGCCACGCCTCCATGTCGCCGCGCCGCGAAGCGCCGCCGGGCACAGAAGCCGCCACGCCATCCGCCGCCGCATCGCGCCCGCACAACGGGGCGATGTCGGCGTTCGAGTGGTCGGTGCTGCTCGGCCTGTCGCTGATCTGGGGCGGCTCGTTCTTCTTCAACAAGGTCCTGCTCGGCGCGTTCGAGCCGCTCACGATCGTGCTCGGGCGCGCCGGACTTGCCGCGCTGGCGCTGGTGATCGTGATCCATCTCGCCGGCGGGCGGCTGCCGCGTTCGTGGGCGGCGTGGCGGCTGTTCGCCGGCATGAGCATGCTCAACAACGTCGTGCCGTTCATGCTGATCCTCTGGGGGCAGAAGCACATCGCCAGCGGCCTGGCCGCGATCCTCAACGCCACCACGCCGCTGTTCGCCGCGGTGCTCGCGCACGGGCTCGCGGGCGAGCGGCTGGCCGCGCATCGCCTCGCCGGCGTGCTGATCGGCCTTGGGGGCGTCGCGCTGATGATGGGGCCCGACGTGATCGCGGACGGGCTCGGCGGCGACGTGCTCGCGCAGCTCGCGGTGCTGGCCGCCGCGTTCAGCTACGGCCTCTCCTCGCTCTACGGCCGGCGCCTGCACGCGCTCAAAATCCCGCCGCGCAGCGCCGCGGCCGGACAGCTCACCGTGACGGCGCTCGCCGTGCTGCCGTTCGTGCTGCTGATCGACCGGCCGTGGACCCTGCCGATGCCGGGCTGGCAGGTGTGGGCGGCGCTGCTGAGTCTGGCGCTGCTCAGCACCGCCTTCGCTTACGTCATGTTCTTCCGCCTGTTGTCGGGCGCCGGCGGCGTCAATGCCTCGCTGGT
Organism: uncultured Candidatus Odyssella sp.; assembly: GCA_964624265.1. GTDB lineage: Bacteria > Pseudomonadota > Alphaproteobacteria > Bin65 > Bin65 > SBBV01. The sequence continues at coordinate 1,743 of CAZUYG010000689.1, read as the reverse complement.
CACGCTGCTCGTGCCGGTCACGGCCCTGCTGCTCGGCACGCTCGTGCTGGGCGAGGTTTTCACGCTGCGCCAGGCCACCGGCATGGCCGTGATCCTGTTCGGGCTGGCGGTCACGGATGGGCGGCCGGTTGCCTTCGTCTTGCGCCGGCTGGCGCGCTAGCGGCGGCACGACCGCGATATATCACGGCGCGGCCATGCGCGAATGAGACTCGGGAGGGCCGGGAGTTCGCGATAGGGTGGCAACGTTCAAAGGCCGGGAGCCAGCCAGAATGCCAGGGGAGCATGGCCCGCTGCGCCGCCACGAAGCGGCGGCCGATCCGCGCGCCGCGGCGGAAAGCGCCATCGAGCGCGCACTCGCGGTGCTGGAGCATGCGCCGTCGCCGAGCGTCGATCAGCTCTCCGACTTAGCCGATGCCATCGATTCGCTGAAAGAGGGCGCGTTTGCCGTCGCGGCGGATCTCGCCGCCGTGGCGCAGACGCGCCGCACGCTGCCCACGGCCCGGCGGCCGCAAAGCCTCGCGCGTTCGCTGCCGGATCTCAGGGCTGCGTTCGGCGCCACGCGAAAGTTCCTCCGCGCGACGCGGCCGAAGCCGCCGCTCTAGCGGCGCTGCGCTGCCCGCCCGGCAGCGGGCCGAGCTGCAATGCGCGCCCGGCGCGCGGGCCCAGCCGCGAACGCTACACATAGCGCGACCGGGATTTTTCCCTATGCTATGGTGCGGCGCCTGCATCAACCAGACCGGGGCTCAACCATGCTTGCTTTCCGTCTCGCCGCGCTCGTCGGGGCGCTGCTGTTCGTGTCCGCCGCGCCGGCCGCGGCGCAATCCTGGGGGGCTCTGGCGTTCAGCGAGAACGGCACCGCCTATTCCTATTCGCGCAACTACGCCACGAAGGAAGAGGCCGAGCGCGGCGCGCTCGCCGAATGCGCGAAATACGCGAGCGACTGCAAGATCTACGACACGTTCGAGAATCGCTGCACCTCGCTGGCCGGTTCGCCGAACGGCGTCTATGGCTGGGCGTGGGGCGGCGACGTGCCGGCCCGCCAGCAGCGCGCGATCGAGGAATGCACGAAGCAAGGCGGCACCGAGTGCCGCATGGTCATCAATTTCTGCACCGGCTCCGCGAGCGATCCGGGCAGCGATGCGCCGGCGCCCGGGCCCGCACCGGGGCCGTCGCCCTCGCCGGGTCCGGCTCCGTCGCCCAAGGAATGATCGAACCGCGCCGGGGATGCCGCTGCATTCCCGGCGCCCCGAGCAGCGAGGTCACGATGAAACCGAGCCTCTGCCTGATGGCGGCCGCAGCCGCCCTGTCGTTCGGCGCGACGCCTGCATGGGCCGAACGGGAATGGGGCGCGCTCGCGCTGAGCGAGCGCAGCACCGCCTTTGGCTACGCTCGCGACTACGACACGCAAGAAGGCGCCTCCGAGCGTGCGCTGGCCGAGTGCGCGAAGAACGCCGGCGACTGCCGCCTCCACACGGCGTGGCGCAACACCTGCCTCGTGCTCGCCGGCAGCGTCGATGGGCCGTTCGGCTGGGCCTGGGGCGCGCCCGCGAACACGCGCGAGCAGCGCGCGCTCGAGCAATGCCGCCAGCGCGGCGCGATCAACTGCAAGATCGTGGAAACGATCTGCTCCGGCGTTGCCGGCGGCCCCACCACGCCGCGCACGCCCGCCGCGCGCGCGCCCGAGCGTCCCGCCGCGCCCGCGCGTCCCGCGGCGCCCGCGGCCGCACCGCCGACAACGGCGCC
>CAZUYG010000688.1:0-2672 GCA_964624265.1 uncultured Candidatus Odyssella sp. | reverse complement strand
ATTGCCATCGTCGTCGTTGATCATGGAATGCCGTTCCTGATCCCGCTCGCGAGCCGCGCCGTCTGTCTCGACGCGGGCCGCGCCAGCGCCGCGGGCACGCCGGCGGAGGTGGTGGCCGACCCCGAAGTCCGGCGCGCCTATCTCGGCGCGGGAACCGTCGCATGACGGGCACCGGCCCGATCCTCCGCGTGCAGCACCTCGGCGTGCGCTATGGCCGCGTCGAAGCGCTGAGCAGCATCTCGTTCGTCCAGGATCAGCGCAGCATCGTGGCGCTGCTGGGGCCCAACGGCGCCGGCAAGTCGAGCCTGCTCAAGGCGGTGATGGGTCTCGTGCCCACCGTCTCGGGCTCGGTCCAGTTCGCATACCGCGACGTGACCGAGGCGGCGCCCGAGGCGCGCGCGGCGTTGGGCATCGCCTATGTGCCCGAGGGGCGGCGCGTGTTTCCGGGCCTCACCGCGCGCGAAAATCTCGACGTCGCGGCGTTCGCGCCGGCGGCCGAACGGAAACGCCGGCGCGACCGCGTGCTCGCGCTGTTTCCGGCGCTGGAAGCGCAGCTCGAGCGCCGCGCCTGGCAGCTTTCCGGCGGCCAGCAGCAGATGCTGGCGATCGGCCGCGCGCTGATGACCGGGCCGAAGCTGCTGCTGCTCGACGAACCCTCGATCGGCCTCGCGCCGGTTCTCGTCGAGCAGCTGTTCGCGCGCATCGCAAGCCTCGCTATCGAAGGAACCGCCGTGCTGATGGCCGAGCAGAACACGGCCGCGGCCTTGTCGGTGGCCGAGCGCGCGATCGTGCTGCGCGACGGCCACATCGTCGCCGACGGCACCGCCGAGACGATCCGCAAGCGGCCCGAGCTCGAGCTGTCTGATCTCGGCCCCGGCTGAGAAAGCGCGGCCTTGCTTCCCTAGCGCCGCGAGAGGCACTAGCATCCGCGCACGCATTGCATCGAGCGCTGACCGAGGAAGGGAGACGCCATGCCGATCCGCATCGTCCGGCTCGCCGCCGCCGCGCTGCTCTTGGCGGCGGCGCCCGCCTCCGGCCAGGCCAAGCGCGACTCGCTGACGATCGGGATGACCCAGTTCCCGGCGACGATGAATCCGCTGATCGATTCGATGCTCGCCAAAAGCTACGTGCTGGCGATGGTGCGCCGGCCGCTGATGACGTTCGACGCGAACTGGCAGCTCATCTGCCTGCTCTGCACCGAGGTGCCGAGCTTCGAAAACGGTCTCGCGAAGCGCATCGATCTCGGCGACGGGAAACAAGGCGTCGCCGTCACGATCACCCTGCACCCCAAGGCCGCCTGGGGCGACGGCACGCCGCTGACCAGCAAGGACGTGGCGTTCACGATCGACGTGGGCAAGCATCCCAAGAGCGGCGTCGCCTCGAGCGAGCTGTACCGCCGTATTCTCAAGGTCGAGATCAAGGACGAGAAGACGTTCACGCTGCACGTCGACCGGGTCACCTTCGACTACAATCGCTGGATCCTCGACATCCTCCCCGCGCACGTCGAAGCGAAGGCGTTCGCCGAGCCGGCCGACTACCGCAATCGCACGCTGTTCGACCGCGAACCGGCGAACAAGGGGCTCTACGCCGGCCCCTATCGCGTGACCGAAGTGGTGCCGGGTTCGCACATCGCGCTGGCGCCGAACGAGCATTGGTGGGGGCAGAAGCCGCAATTCCAGCGCGTCGTCGTGCGCGTGATCGAGAACACCGCGGCGCTGGAGGCGAACCTGCTTTCGGGCGCGGTCGATTACGTCGCCGGCGAGCTCGGCCTGTCGCTCGAGCAGGTGCTGGCGATGGAAGATCGGCTCAAGGACCGCTTCCGCTTCGTCTACAAGGCCGGGCTCATCTACGAGCACATGGACGTGAACCTCGACCACCCGATCCTGAAGGACAAGCGGGTGCGGCAGGCGCTGCTGCTCGGCATCGACCGCGGCAAGCTCAGCGAGCAGCTGTTCAAGGGCAAGCAGCCGGTCGCGCATTCCAACGTGAATCCGCTCGACTGGGTCAACAATCCCGATACGCCCAAATACGCCTTCGACCCGGAACGCGCGAAGAAGCTGCTCGAGGCCGCCGGCTGGACCGAGATCCGCGGCGGCATCCGCCACAACAAGGCCGGCGAACGCCTCACCTTCGCGCTCATGACCACGGCCGGGAACCGCACGCGCGAACTGATCCAGCAGATCATCCAGGGCCAATGGCGGCAGATCGGCGTGGATGCGCGGATCATGAACCAGCCCGCGCGCGTTTTCTTCGGAACGACGGTCACGCAGCGGAAATTCGACGGCGTCGCGCTGTTCGCCTGGATTTCGGCGCCCGAATCCGTGCCGCGCACCACCCTGCATTCCTCGTTCATTCCCACCGCCGCCAACAACTGGTCGGGGCAGAACTCGACCGGCTTCAGGAATGCCGAAGCGGATACGCTGATCGACCAGATCGAGCGCGAGCTCGATCGCGAGAAGCGCAAGGCGCTCTGGTATCGCCTGCAAGCGCTCTACGCCGAGGAATTGCCGGCGCTGCCGCTGTTCTTCCGCGCCGACGGCTACGTGCTGCCGAACTGGCTCGAAGGCGTCGTGCCGACCGGACACCAATATTCGAGCACGCTGTGGATCGAGAATTGGCGGGTGAAGTGAGTGGCGGCCGCGGCCCGTCCGTCGCTTGATCCCGCGCGCGTC
>CAZUYG010000687.1:0-2673 GCA_964624265.1 uncultured Candidatus Odyssella sp. | reverse complement strand
GGCGGCTGGGACCTGTTCCAGGAGCTGCTGCGCACGCTGAAGCGCATCGGCGACAGGCACAAGGCGAGCATCGCCAACGTCGCGATGCGCTACATCCTCGACAAGCCTGCGGTCGCTTCCGTCATCATCGGCGCCGTCAACCGAAGCCACCTCGCCGACCATGTCGAGCTGGCGCGCGTGCGGCTCGACGATGCCGACCGCGCCGCGATCGCCGCCGTCACCGCCAAGCGCCGGGGCCCCGACGGCGACACTTACGAACTGGAACGGGACAAGACCGGCCGCCACGGCCGCATCATGAAATACAATCTCAATACCGGCCGGTCTTGAGGCCGGCGGGCACTGGAACCGGAGACGTGCCGTTGGTACGCTTCATGCAAGCCGGGCGATACAGCCCAGAGGAGGGAGAACCATGCTGAACCGCACACTGACCCGCCGCATGCTCGGCGCCGTTTCGCTCGGCGCGCTCGCGCTCGCCGCGGCGCCGGTGCAGGCGCAAAACTGCACGATCACGATCGGCATCATCATTTCGCAGACCGGCGCGATGGCGTCGATCGGCCAGCAGATGGCCAAATCGGGGCTGTTCGCCGTCAAGCAGATCAACGATGCCGGCGGCGTCAATGGCTGCACGCTCAAGGGAGATCTGCGCGACGACCAGACCCAGGCCTCGGTCGCCGTCGATCAGGCCAAGCAGCTCGTCGACATCAGCCGGGTGCCGGTGCTGGTCGGCTCGATCACCAGCGCCGCGAGCCTCGCGATGCTCACCTCGGTGACGGTGCCGAGCAAGATCGTCCAGATCACGCCGGCCTCGTCGTCGCCGACGTTCACGCAGCTGGCGAAAGAGGGCAAGACGGAGGGCCGCTTCTTCCGCACCTTCACGTCGGACGCGCTGGGCGCCGTGGCCGCGGCCAAGGTGGCCTACGACCATGTCTTCAAGCGCCCGGTCATCGTTTACATCAACAACGATTACGGCGTGAACCTCGCGAAGGAGTTCCAAAGCGTCTTCGCCAAGCTCGGCGGCAAGCCCACGCAGGCGATCGCGTTCAACCCCGGGCAGGCGTCCTACGCGCCCGAGGTCGCGAAAGCGCTCCAGGGCGACCCCGAAGGCCTCTACATGATCGGCACGCCCGGCGACGGAACCACCTTCGTGCGCACCTGGATCAGCCAGGGCGGCAAGCAGAAGTTCCTGTTCAGCGACGGCATGCTGTCGGACAAGTTCTTCGGCGACATCGGCGTGAAGTTCCTCGGCGATGCCTGGGGCACGCGCAACTCCGGCCTGAAGAGCGACACGCGCGAAATCTGGGCGAAGGAATTCGACGCGGCGAACGGCCCGGGCTCCTCGACGGCGCTCGCCACCGACCGGGTTTACGACGCGGTCGTGATCGCGGCGCTCGCCATCCAGATCGCCGGCAACACCAAGCCCGACGACATCCGCGACTCGGTCCGCAAGGTCCAGGACGAGAAGGGCGAAGTCGTCGGCGCCGGGCTGGAAGGCCTCAAGAAGGCGCTCGCGCTGGCCAAGGCCAAGAAGCCGCTCCGCTACGCCGGCGCGCTCGGCCCGATCCAGTTCGACCAATGGGGCGACATCACCGGACCGTTCCTGGTGATGAAGGTGAACGCCGAGGCCAAGATCGCGCCGACCGGCACCGTCCTGACGAAGGACGAGATCGAGAAGCTGATGAAGTGACGGACCGCTCGGGGCCGCGCGCCATGCGGCGTGCGGCCCCGGCAGCGTTCGTCTAGTTCTTGCGGCGCTGCGCGCGCAGCTTCGCCGTGGCGGCTTCGTCGGCGCTGCCGTCGGCGGCCAGTACCACGCCGTAGTCCCGCTCCGCCGCCTCGCGCGCGATGAGGCCGTCGGCGACGTCGGCGGCGACGCGGGCCGGCGGGCGCTCGAGCGGATCGCCCCAGCCGGCGCCGCCCGGCAGCGAGAGGCGCAGCCGCTCGTCGGCCGGCACGGTCTGCAGGCCCATCGCCCGGAATTTCGCGCCGGACGCGGTTTCGACCTTGCCGGACGTGCCGTCGGCGCCGCCGCGGCGCCCGCGCGGCTTCGATTTCACCCGGTCGAACATCGCGAAGAACGCGAACGGCGCGCCGTCGACGGTGCCGACCTCGACCGTCTGGCCGAGCCCGCCGCGATAGCGCCCGGCGCCGGCCGAATCGGCGCGCAGATCCTTTTTCCAGAGCACGACCGGCGCGACGGTCTCGACGACTTCGGCCGGCAGCGCGCGCACGCCGGAAGGAAACGCGGTGGCGTTCATGCCGTCGGCGAACGGCCGGCCGCCGCTGCCGCCGCTATTGAAGAACATGACCTCGAACGGCTCGCCGATGCGGTTGCTCTGCGTCGGCGCGCCGGCGGCGACGCTGGGCCCGCCGCGCAGCTGCGCGCCCCAGAGGCACGCCGCCCCTTCGGCCGGAATGCGCTCGGGCACCGCCTTGGCGAGGCAGCCGAGCATCACGTCGGGCAGGAACTGGCCGATCACGTGCCGCGCCGAGACCGGCCACGGATGCTTCACGTTCACGATGGAGCCCTCGGGCGCCTTCACGACGATCGGCGCGAGCGAGCCGGCGTTGTTCGGGATGCGCGGACCGACGACGCAGCGCACGCCGAACGCCGAATAGGCCTTGCAGTAGTTGAGCACGACGTTGATGCCGTGCGGGCTCGCCGGATCGCTGCCG
>CAZUYG010000686.1:0-2677 GCA_964624265.1 uncultured Candidatus Odyssella sp. | reverse complement strand
CGTCGACATTCGAGCCGATGACGACGCCTTTCATGCCGAGCTCGCCCACGGCGCGCTCGAGCTCGTCGAGCGCCGCGTCGGTGTCGGCCAGCGGCAGGCTCGCGAGGCCGGCGAAGCGGTCGGGATGCGCGCGGCAGAGCCGCGCGAGCGCGTCGTTGGCCTGGCGCGCCACCGCCACCTGCGCCGCGCCGCCCCAGGGATAGACGTTCGGCGTCGAGAGCGAGAGGATGCGGACGTCGATGCCCTTCCGATCCATCTCGCGCAGGCGGTGAGCGATGTCGAACATGTCGGGCCGCGACCAAGCGACCGTATAGCCGTCGCGCCGGAGCAGCGTCTTGCCGTCGGCGGTTCGCTCCGCGGTAAGGCCGCGCAGCCGCGTCAGCGCCTCGACATAGTCGCGGTCCACGATATGCGCGTGCACGTCGATGCGCATGCCCCTCCCCTGGGTTCGGCCCGACGATGGTGAACGCTGGCCGGCCAGGGCGTCAACTCGTGCCGGGAAGAAGCGGCCGCGTTTCCCGGAGTCACCACCCCCAGACGAGATCGCGCGCGATCCACCCGTCTGCCCCGCCGTCGTGCTTCACACGGACCCAGCCCGCGCGTTTCGCGAGCGTTCTGAGGACGTCGCCATAGCTCACTTGGCCCAATATTCGGCTCCGCGCACTCGGCCGTGCCCGAAGATACGCGGCCCGCGCCTTGACGATGTAATGCGGCGTTTGCCCGGTGAGCGGACGGAACACCCAGCCCTCGTCCCCTTCGAAGTCGCGCACCTTGAACCACTGCCCGCTTCGGCCGGTCACGCGAAGCGGGTATCCTCGGATCAGCCGCCACAGCGCTTTGAAGCGCGTTCCGGGACCGGCACGCATGTTGGTATCCTCCCGGGTGATGCTGACCATCTGCTGCGAACGGCCCGGAGACGCGGCGCACGCCAGACTGACGAAGACCGCCGCCGCAACGACGAACTTCGCCCCCCTGTTCAGATTGAGCGTCATAGGTGAATCGCCTCCCCTCATGCGATCGAGCCCGTGCGGCTGAGCGCGAAGCTGCAACGCGAATGGGGCGATGATGTGATCGCGGCACTTGCAGGCATTACGGATTCGGCGCCGCGCGAATTCGCGACGATCAATCGCGATCGTCCGGCCGCTCCAATGCCCGCCGCAGCTTGCGCAGCAGCACGCCACGCGCGCGTTCGTCGGCGGCGCGGTCCACGGCATCGTGGATGTCGAGCAGCAGCTTGGAAAAGTCGTTGTGCCAGTCGAGACGGCCGATGCGATCCGGCGCGATGCGGCGGGGGCGCGAAGACGTCAGCAGCTTCGCACCGGCGGACGTGAGCTCGTACGCATCGTCGAGCTTGGGAGCGTGAACGGCCGCATCGGGCAGAAAACGCGCGATGAGCGTGCGGAGGCCCGCCACCGCAGCGTCCTCGCCATGGACGAGAAACACGCCATGGCGAACCGGAAGGCGCTTCCGCATCCAGGCTGCAAGTTCGGGCGCATCGGCGTGGCCAGAGTAGAGATCGAGCGAGCGGATGCGCGCGCGCACCTTGATCTCCTCGCCCTGGATGCGCACCGCCTCCGCGCCTTCCTGAAGGATGCGGCCCAGCGTGCCCTCGGCCTGATAGCCGACGAGAAGCACGGTCGCTTCGTAGCGCCAGAGCCAGTTCTTGAGCCGGAAACGGATGCGCCCCGCCTCGCACATGCCGCTGGCCGAAATCACGATGTGGAAATCCTGCATGCGGTCGAGCGCCTTGCTCTGCTCGACGTTTTCCGTGAAATGCACATGGCGCGAATGGAGCGCCTGCAGGAGGGCACGCCCCTCCTCCATCGCGCCGGCATGCCGCGCGAACACCTCGCTCGCGCGCGTGGCGAGCGGCGAGTCGATGATGACCGGCGCAGGCGGTACGGCGCCCTCGTCCATCAGCGCCACGAGATCGGCGAGCAGTTCCTGCGTTCGCTCGACGGCGAAGGACGGAATCAGCAGCACGCCATTCGGCTTCGCGGCCGCGCGCAATTCTTCGCACAGGCGCAGGCGGCGCTCGGCCGGCGTGGCCTCCGGCCGGTCGGTGGCGCCATAGGTGGCCTCCGAGACGACGTAATCGAGCGACGACGGGCCCTCGGGTTCCGGGTGGAACATCTTGGCGGCGGGCCCGATGTCGCCGGAAAACAGCAATCGCATCGGAGGATCGGCGCCTCCGGATTCGGCTTCGATTTCCACAGAGGCCGAGCCGAGAAGATGTCCCGCGTTCCAGAACCGCAGGCGGATGCCCGGCGCCGCGTCGATCCACTGCCCGTAGGCCGCCGGCCGGAACTGCTCGAGACAGGCCTTCGCGTCGTCGGCGGTGTAGATCGGCGACACCGGTTCCTTGCCGCGCAGCGCGCCGCGGCGGTTGAGCTGTTTCACCTCGAATTGCTGGATGTAGCCCGAATCCGGCAGCATCACCGAGCAGAGATCGGCCGTCGGCGCTGTGGCGTGGATCGCACCGCGATAGCCGTAGGTCGCGAGCTTCGGCAGGAGACCGCTGTGATCGATATGCGCGTGCGTGAGCACCACCGCGTCGAGCGCGGCGGGGTCGAACGGGAACGCGCGATAATTCAGCTCTTTCTCCGATTTCGGGCCCTGGAACATCCCGCAATCGACGAGGACGCGCGTTCGCCCGGTCTCGAGCAGGAAGCACGAG
>CAZUYG010000685.1:0-2689 GCA_964624265.1 uncultured Candidatus Odyssella sp. | reverse complement strand
CGAACTGGCTGGTGTGGATTCCCACGCTCGCACTGGTTTACAGTCTGCCGCCCGCCTTGCAGTTCCCGCTCTTCGCCGTGGTGGTGGGCTTCTTCAACCGCATCGTTACGCGGGTGGCTCGCGGCGGTCGCCCGCTATCTGCTGCCCCATTAACCACGGCGCGGCGGCGCCGATCGGCCGCCTGGCCGAGCGACGTTTACAGTCCGATGACGCCTTGTTAGATAGACCGCGCCCGCCGGGGCAGGGGCCGGCCGGCTTCGCCCTTTTGGCGGCTATCTCGGGGACCGTATGAAGCTCATCGCGGGCAACAGCAACCGGCCGCTGGCCGACGCCATTTCGTCCTATCTCGGCACGCCGCTGACCAAGGCGAGCATCCGCCGCTTCGCCGACATGGAAGTGTTCGTCGAGATCGAGGAGAACATTCGCGGCGAAGACGTGTTCGTCATCCAGTCGACGTCGTTTCCGGCCAACGACAATCTGATGGAACTGCTGGTCCTGCTCGACGCGCTGAAGCGCGCCTCGGCCCGGCGCGTGACGGCGGTGGTGCCCTATTACGGCTATTCGCGGCAGGACCGGAAGACCGGGCCGCGCACGCCAATTTCGGCCAAGCTCGTCGCCAATCTCATCACGGTCGCCGGCGCCAACCGGGTCTGCACGATCGATCTCCACGCCGGGCAGATCCAGGGCTTCTTCGACATCCCGACCGACAACCTCTATGCGGCGCCCGTCATCATCCGCGACATCGAGAGCAAGTTCGGGCGGCGCAACGGCGATCTCGTCGTGGTTTCGCCCGACGTGGGCGGCGTGGTGCGCGCCCGCGCGATCGCCAGCCGCATCGGCTGCGACCTGGCGATCATCGACAAGCGGCGGCCGCGCGCCGGCGTCTCCGAAGTGATGAACGTCATCGGCGAGGTCGACGGCCGCGCCTGCATCCTCATCGACGATATCGTCGATTCGGGCGGCACGCTCTGCAACGCGGCCGAAGCGCTGATCGGGAAAGGCGCCAAGTCGGTGACGTCGTACTGCACGCACGGCGTCCTTTCGGGCGGCGCTGTCGCGCGCATCGAGGGCTCGCGCCTCGACGAGATGGTCACCACCGATTCGATCCAGGCCACCGAGACGCAGAAAAGCTCGGCCCGCCTGCGCCAGCTCACCGTGGCCCCGCTGCTCTCCGAGGCGATCCTCTCGATCAGCACCGAAAAATCGGTCTCTCGGCTGTTCAATTAGCCGAATTTCGGGCGCGGATTTCGCGCCACCGGCTTGCCGCGCGCGGCAGGCGTTTGGCTCGGTGCCCGCCGAACGCGCCGTCGTTCGGTTGTTGTGGCTGCACGAAATGCACGTCGGCTGGCAAGTGCAAATTTCTGGTGCAAGCCGTCTCAAATGAGCAGGCCCGTCATGCCCGTTCGCCGAAGCTGCATCTTGAAAAGGTGCTAGGGTCCGGCGGTCGCGCCAGAGAAACCCCTGCCGGAGACAACCGCATGTTCGCAAAGGCCGCGTCACTCGCTTCGATTGCGGCTCTTGCCGCGATCGCCGCTTCACCGGCGCTGGCGGATTGCGACGTGACCGATCGGCCTCCCGTGCCGCTCAACATGAAGGCGCAGCCAAAACCGGGCGCCACGTCGAGCGCCATCGCCTTCAGCTGGCAATGGGCGTTCACGCGGCGCGTCGATCGCGTCTGCTGGGACATCGAGATCACCGACGGCACGGGCAAGATCACGCGTAGCGGCGCCGGCGTCGGGCCCTGCGTATCGGCACACAATCGATTCACGGTGCCGTTCACGGTCGATCGCCTCGAGCCCCACACGACGCGCTGCATGCGCGTCCGCGCGCGCACGGAGCCGGGCACGCAAGGCTGCGTATCGGATTTCTGGACCGCCAAGGCCTGCGCCACCACGACGGAGGATGCGAAGGGGCGCGGCTGCACCGCCTACGCCAACCGGGCGGTGGCCGTCGCCAAGCTCGCCCGCAACACCTACAAATGCGATCCGGCCACGATCAGCGGTGCGCGCTGGACGGCGAGCTTCGAAGAGCATCGCCGCTGGTGCATGGGCGCGGCGGCCTCGGCGGCGAATTTCGAGGACCGCGAGCGGGCGCGCATCGCGCAGGAATGCCGGATCGCCGCCGGAAAGCCGAAGGGCAACGCCAGGCTCCAGGTTCAGCAGAAGGGCGATACGTTCACGTTGAGCGGCAGCGGCTACGCGCCGAACGCGCGGGTCATCATTCGCGTTACCGGGCCGGGCGGCACGAAAAAGAACTTCACCAACCAGTTCGCGAACGCGAAGGGCGTGTTCACGGCGAAACTGACCGGTCTCCAGATCTGCGATAAGCCGGTGGGGACGGTGACGTTCACGGCCGAGGATCAAGACAACAAGCCGTCGGCGCCGGTCACCGCGCTCTGCCGCTGATCGCACGCCGCGCGAGCCGTCTTCACTGTTGCCAAGGAGCACGGGCGCCAGACGCTTGCCGCCATCACCATCGCGAGGCCTGCGGTGGCGATGTTCCGTCTGAACGTGCGAAACCAGTGAACGCCGGCTGCGTAAAGCGGCGTGAAAACGACGCGGCCCGCGAGGTAAGCGCCGGCACCGGCCTCGCTCAGCTAACTGCCGGTGCACTGCCCCGCTTCGAGCAGCAGCACGACCGCCGCGAAGATCGCGAACGTCTCCGGGAAGTTCCGTTGCGCCCCGTCGAG
>CAZUYG010000684.1:0-2691 GCA_964624265.1 uncultured Candidatus Odyssella sp. | reverse complement strand
GGCGACAGCGACGCGAATTTCTACCTCTGGGGCGCGATGGGCAGCGCGGCGCTGATCGGCCTCGGCATCGCGCAGGCGCAACCCGCGCGCACCGTGCTGGCGCTGACCGGCGACGGCGAACAGCTCATGGGCCTTGGCGGCCTCGCGACGATCGCCGTGGCGAAGCCGAGGAATCTCGTCGTCGCCGTCATCGACAACGGCCATTTCGGCGAGACCGGGATGCAGGCGAGCCACACCGGGCGCGGGCTCGACCTCGCCGCCGTGGCCGCCGCGATGGGCTTCGCCGAAACGCGCAAGGTTTCCGATCTCGCCGGCGTCGCCGCTCTGCGCGCGGCGCTGCACGCGGCCGCGGCCGGGCCGCGGCTCTTCGTGATCAAGGTCGCCGCGCGGAATCCGCCGCGCTCGCTGCCGGCGCGCGACGCGGTCTATCTCAAGAACCGCTTCCGCGCGCGGCTCGGCCTTCCGGTCGGCTGATCATGGCGGCGCGGAAAAAACGCCACGCGCCGCCGGTCGCGCATCCGATGAGCGCCTATCGGCGCCGCGGCGAGGACATCCTGATCGAACTGAGCCTCAACAAGATCGATCAGCTCTATAATTCGTTCGATCCCTCGCCGTTCCACGAGAAGGAGCTCGATTCCGACGCCGACGCCTACATCTTCTCGGCCGTGCGCGAGATCGGCGCCGACAAGCCGATCAAGCTCGTCATCGATCTGCCGCCCGAGGAGCTGAAATCCCCCGGCGCCGCCGACATCGAGCGCGCGATCCGCAATCATTTCGCCTATCGCCTCCAGACCGCGCGGCGCGACCTGCGCCACGAATTGCAGCGCGGGCGCACCAGCGTCTTCATCGGCCTCGCCTTCCTCGCCGCCTGCATGATCGGCCGCGAAGTCGCGCTCGCGGCGGTGCCCTCGGCTCTCCAGCGCATCCTCAGCGAAGGGCTGCTGATCATCGGCTGGGTCGCGATGTGGGGCCCGCTCGAAGTGTTCCTCTACGGCTGGTGGCCGATTATCGGCCGCCGCCGCATCCTCGAGCGCCTCGCCGTCGTGGACGTGGAGCTCGTCGCGCGCACGAACGGCCGCCCGGCGCCGGGCCTTGGAGCGGCCGCGGCCAAGGGCTAGAACGGCGCGCGCAGCAGAAAGACGTCCATGACCGCCATCCAGATCACGCGCGAGGGGCCGCTCGCGATCGTCACGCTCAACCGGCCGGAAAAGCGCAACGCGCTGGCGATGCCGCATTGGCAGGCGCTCGGCGCCGCGATCCGCGCCTTTGCGGGCGACGAGAGCGTGCGCGCCGTGGTGCTCACCGGCGCGGGCGGGCATTTCTGCGCCGGCGCCGACATCTCGGAGTTCGACAGCACGCGCCGCGACGCGAAATCCGGCGAGGCCTACACGCACGCGGTCGATGCCTCGGCCGAAGCGATCATCGAATTGGGCAAACCCGTGATCGGCGCGATCGAGGGCAGCTGCTTCGGCGGCGGTTGCGGCCTCGCGATGGATTGCGACATCCGCATCGCGTCCAAGGGCGCGCGCTTCGCGGTGCCCGCGGCCAAGCTCAACATCATCTACAATCTGCGCGACACAAGGAACCTGCTCTCGCTGGCCGGCCCCGGATACGCCAAGCGCATCCTGTTCACCGGCGAGCCGGTGGACGCGGAAACGGCGCTGCGCCTCGGCCTGGTGGACGAAATTTCCGAGGCCCCGCTCGAAACGGCGAAGCGCCTCGCGCTCAAGATCGCCGAGAACGCACCGATGTCGGTCGCCGGCGCGAAAACCCTGCTCAACGCGCTGATCGCCGGCCGTCCCGCCGAACAGCTCGCCGAGCAGCTTTCGCTGCGCGCACTCGAAAGCGACGACTACAGAGAGGGCCGCCGCGCGTTCAAGGAGAAGCGCAAGCCGAAGTTCACGGGGCGGTGAGGGCGGCGATGCGCGTCGGCGTCATCATGCTCGACACGCATTTTCCGCGGCCGCCGGGGGACATCGGCAATGCGGAGACGTTCGGCGGCCGCGCGCTCTACGAGATCGTTTCGGGCGCCGATGCGAACCGCGTCGTGCGCGCGGGGGCGCCCGATCCGGCGCTGCTGGCGCCGTTCCTCGCCGCACGCGACTGCCTCGTGCGCGCCGGCGCGGGGCTCGTCACGACGTCGTGCGGATTTCTGATCCGATTCCAGCAGATGCTCGCCGAGGGCTGCCCGATTCCGGTGATCGCGTCGAGCCTCGTGGCGCTGCCGGCGCTCGTGGCGCGCTATGGCCGTATCGGCGTGATCACGATCCACTCCGGCCGGCTCACGCCCGACTATCTGGCGGCAGCGGGCGCCACGCCCGATACGCCGGTGGAGGGCGTCGAGGGCGGGCGCGAACTCGCGCGCAAGCTGCTCGGCGATGTGCCCGATCTCGATCTCGCCGCGGCCGAGCGCGACGTGGTGGAGGCGGGCCTCCGGCTCAAGGCGCGCGTGCCGGGCCTCGCCGCGGTGCTGCTCGAATGCACGAACATGCCGCCTTACCGCGCGGCGCTGGCGGCGGCGCTCGGCCTGCCGGTGTTCGATATCCTGACCGTTCTCGAGGAGCGCGCGCCGGGCCTCGTGGCCTGGGGGAAAGCGCGGCATTCGGCCCGGCCGGCGGCCTAGACGGGGCGGGGGCGGCGCGGCATAGTCCGCGCGCTTTCGCGGTTTTCCGGCAGATTTTCCGATGACGA
>CAZUYG010000683.1:0-2692 GCA_964624265.1 uncultured Candidatus Odyssella sp. | reverse complement strand
AGGCGGCAAATGCAGCCCCTCGACCGCGACCGCCGGGCGCGACATGCGGCTCGACTTCGGTGCCAAGACGATGTGCGTCCTGCGCGGCGCCGAATGCCGCGAGCCCAAGGCGATGCAGCACGCGATGATCGACGAGGAGAAGGCGATCGTCGCCGCGATCACCGCCGACGGGGCGACGGTGGTGTTCCGCATCGCGCCCGACATGAAGATGGCGATGGTGTTCGTGATCGCCGCGCATCGCGCGATCTACTTCACCGGCACGTGCCGCCGCGCCACGAGCGGGTAGCGCTTTTCCCGTCCGCGGGGCTCCGCTATCGTCGGCGCCGCACGCGAGGGAGGACAGCATGGATCGCAACGAGCCGCCGGCCGCCGGTGGCGATATCGAGCGCCCGGTCGGCGAGACGCCGACGGCGCTGTTCGGCAGCGATCCGATCGCCGAGACCCTGCGCGATCTCGGCATTCCGTGGATCGCGCTCAATCCCGGCGCCTCGTTCCGCGGCCTGCACGACAGCCTGGTGAACTATCTCGGCAATCGCTCGCCGCAGATGCTGCTCTGCCTGCACGAGGAGAGCGCGGTGGCGCTGGCGCACGGCTGGGCGAAGGTGACCGGCAAGCCGATGGCCGCCGCCGTGCACAGCAATGTGGGCCTCATGCATGCGAGCATGGCCGTGTTCGACGCGTGGTGCGACCGCATTCCGCTGCTGCTGATCGGCGCCACCGGTCATTTCGACGCCGCCAAACGCCGCCCCTGGATCGAATGGATCCACACTGCGCAGGACCAGGGCGCGCTGATCCGGCCTTTCGTCAAATACGACGACCAGCCGGCCTCGGTGGCGGCCGCGCGCGAATCGATTCTCAGGGCCGTGCAGATCGCGACGACGCCGCCGATGGGGCCGGTTTACATCAATCTCGACGTGCTGGTGCAGGAAGCGAAGCTCGACGCGGCGCTGCCGAAGATCGATTTCGCGCGCTATCGCCCGCCGGCGCCGGCCGCGCCCGATCCTGCGGCGCTCGCGCGCGCGGCCGACATGCTGGCGGCGGCCAAGGCGCCGCTGATGCTGGTGGGGCGCGTTTCCGGCGGCGCGGTGGGCAGCGAGGATTCGTGGCGCGCGCGCATCGCGCTGGCCGAGAAGATCGGCATGCGCGTGCTGACCGACATCAAGGCGCCGGCCGGCTTTCCCACCGACCACCCGCTGCACGCGGCGGCGCCGAGCACATTCAACACGCCCGAGATGACCGAGGCGCTCAAGGCATCCGACGTGATCCTTTCGCTCGACTGGATCGATCTCGCCGGCACCTTGCGCACGGCCTTCGGCGGCGACGCGCTTCGGGCGAAGGTGATCCAGGCCTCGATCGACCAGCACGTGCACCACGGCTGGAGCAAGGATCACATGGGTCTGCCGCCCGCCGACATCTATCTCCTCAACGAACCCGACATCGTGGTGCGCGCGCTGCTCGCCGAACTCGGCAAGAAGACGATCGCGCCGAAACCCGCGCCGGCCGCGAAACCGCCGGCAACGGCCGCAACCGAGGGCGCCATCATCGACGTGGCGATGGTGGCGAAGCGCCTGCGCGCGGCGGCGGGCAACCGCGCCGTGACCTTGCTGCGCACGCCGCTCTCGTGGGGCGGGCAGATGTGGCATTTCCGCGGCCCCGCCGACTACATCGGCTTCGATGGCGGCGCCGGCATCGGCTCGGGGCCCGGCATGGCCGTGGGCGCGGCGCTGGCCCTGCGCGGCACCGGGCGCCTGCCGGTCGCGATCATGGGCGACGGCGACTACATGATGAACGTGCAGGCGCTCTGGACCGCCGCGCACTACAAGGTTCCGCTGCTGATCCTCGTGGTGAACAACCGCTCTTTCTTCAACGACGAAATCCACCAGGAGCGCGTGGCGCGCATGCGCAGCCGGCCGGTGGAGAACCGCTGGATCGGCCAGCGCATCGGCGACCCCGAGATCGACCTCGCCGAAATGGCGCGCGCGCAGGGCTGCCGCGGCATCGGGCCGGTGACGGAACCGGCGACGCTCGAGGCCGCGATCGCCGAAGGCATCCGCGCGGTGGAGCAGGGCCAGGTGTGCGTGCTCGATATCCGCGTCGCCCCCGGCTACGACGCCTCCACCGCCGCCGCGATGGCGAAAGCGGAGAAAAAGTGACTTCGGCGATCCTCAAGGTCGAGAACGTCGCGAAGCGGTTCGTGACGGCGACCGGCACGGTCGAGGCCCTCGCGGCAACCAGCATCGAGGTGCGCGAGGGCGAGTTCGTCGCCGTGATCGGGCCGTCGGGCTGCGGCAAGTCCACGCTGTTCAACATCATCGGCGGCCTCGAAAGCGCCGATGGCGGCCGCGTTCTCGTGGGCGGAACGCCGATCGACGGCTCGCATCGCGACATCGGCATGGTGTTCCAGGAGGAATCCACGTTTCCCTGGCGCACCGTGGTCGAGAACGTGGCGTTTCCGCTCGAGGTCGCCGGCATGGGCCGGCGCGAGCGCGAGGATAAGGCGATGCGCTTCGTCGAGCTCGTGGGCCTCGGCGGCTTCGAGCGGCGCTATCCGGCCGAGCTGTCCGGCGGCATGCGCCAGCGCACGGCGCTCGCGCGCACGCTTTGCGCCGAGCCGCGCATACTGCTGATGGACGAGCCGTTCGCGGCGCTCGACGAGCAGACGCGCATGCTGCTGGGCGAGAAGCTGATCGAG
>CAZUYG010000682.1:0-2694 GCA_964624265.1 uncultured Candidatus Odyssella sp. | reverse complement strand
GGCGCCGCGCAGCGAGCCCCAGCCGCCGATCGTGACGGCAATATACGCCTTCAGCATGAAGGCGAGGCCGGCCGTCGGCGTGACGAAATAGACGTTGGCCAGCAGCAGGCCGGCGAGCGCCGCGAGCCCGGCGCCGAGCGCGAAGGCGAGGGCGGTAAGGCGGCGGACCGGAATCCCGAGCGCCCGCGCCATCTCGGGGTCCTCGGCGGCGGCGCGCAGGCGGCGGCCGAGCTGCACGCGCTCGAGCAGCCGGTGCAGCAGCAGGATCACGATCGCCGACGTGCCGACGATCGCGAGCGACTGGACGCTGATCGTGAGCCCGCCGACGCCGAAGGCGTCGCCGCTCACCAGCGGCGGCGTGCGCCGCTCGGCGGCCCCGAAGATGCCGTTGGCGCCGTGCTGCAGAACGATGCCGACCGCGATCGTGCTGATGAACACGGCCACCGGCGGACGATGGCGGAGCGGGCGGTAGGCAACCTCCGCCACGATCCAGCCCGCGCCGCCGCCCGCGAGCGCGACAAGCGGCGCCAGTACGAGACCCGGCACGGCCAGGCTCTCGAGCGGCAACACGCTCGCGAGCGCGAGCGCGGCGAAGCCGCCCGCCATCACGAGATCGCCCTGCGCGAAATTCACCGCGCCGGCGGCGTTGAGGATCAGAACGAAGCCGAGCGCCACCAGCGCATAGGCAGCGCCGAGCGCCAGACCGTCGATGGCGATCTGCGCCCAGCTCACGGCCGTTCAGCGCCAGGGCGCATTGGTCGAGTAGCGCTTCGCGATCCTGGGCGTGCGGCTCGCGCCGTCGTAGCAGACGATCATCGCATCGTGCGCCATGTTTCCCCGGCCGTCGGACTGGTAGGTCATCGCAAGGCCGGCGAAGCGCATCTTCGCC
The DNA here is from genome assembly GCA_964624265.1 of uncultured Candidatus Odyssella sp. GTDB lineage: Bacteria > Pseudomonadota > Alphaproteobacteria > Bin65 > Bin65 > SBBV01. The sequence goes on along the minus strand of CAZUYG010000682.1, from coordinate 1,805 downwards.
AGGGTCTCGGCAATCGGATTTGGCGAGCGCGCGGCGGCGGCAACGGCGTTCACCGCGTCGTAGGCCGCCAGTGCGAAGGCGTCGGGCTCGGCCTTCATGCGGTTCCGGAAGTCGCGCGCGAATTCGGCCAGCGCGGGATCGGCCGCGGGCGCCGAGGCGGTCTCGGCGCACACGCCCCTGAGCTCGGAGGGCTCGAGCAGCGCCGCGGTGCTGGGCTGGTGCAGCGCCGAGCCGCCGACGATCGGCAGATTCAGCCCCGCGCGCGCCGCCTGCTTCACGAACAGGGCGCTCGACCCGGAATGGAGCTGAAGCGCCACGGCGTCGGCGCCCGAGTCGCGCACCTGGGCGATCACCCCGGACAGCTCCTTCGTCGTGACCGGCACGCTGTTGCGATAGACGACCTGCCCGCCCTGCGCTTCGATCATTTTCCCGAGCTGCTCGTTGCCGCTCTGACCGTAGGCGGTGTTCTGATAGACGATCGCCACCTTCTTCCGGCGGAGCTCCTCGATGATGTAGCTCGCCTGTGCGATCTTGACGACGGCGTCGCTCGGGAAGAATCGGAAGATCTGCGCATTGCCGAGCTCGGTCAGGCGCGTGGTGCCCGAAACCGAAAGCAGCGCCACCTTCTCGCGCTCGGCCAGCGGCAGCAGCGCCAGCATCGAATTGCCGTCGATCGGGCCCAGCATCGCGCGCGGGCGGATTTCGGCGCTCATCGCGCGCTCGAACGCCTGCACGGCCACTTGCGGATTCGAGCCGGTGTCGATCACCGTGTGGCTCAAGCGAAGGAAGCGGGCGGTGTCGCTCCGTGTCGAAAGCGCATCGAGCGCCAGCAGCGCCCCGTCGCGCTGGCTCTGCCCCTCGAGCGCAAGCGCGCCGGTGATCGGCACCAGCAGCGGAAAGTGGAAGCGCTCCTGCGCGTGCGCCTGCGCGCCCGCGAGCAGAGCGACGATGGCAGCGGTGCGGAACAATGTCTTCATCGCCGGTCTCCCCATTTATTGACGGGAACCGGCAGGCGGAACGGAAGCCATGCATCCATCCGCATGCAGGCTCCCTTCGCTGGCGTGAACCAGATCAGGTTCGATGGGTGTGATCTCAGCCGCGCATACGGCGTCCATAGGCGCGACACCCCAGCCTGACGCTGCCGCGAGTCTGGGCGAGGGCGGCGGGGGAAGTCAAGGCGCGCGGCTTGTCAGGGGCCATGCGCGGCGGCAAAGAGAATGCGCAACGCGGAAAGCGCCTCCATGCCCGATATCCTCGTCGATCGCGATGCCGCGGGCATCGCCACGATCACGCTCAACCGGCCGGCCAGCCTCAACGCGCTGACGCGCGCGATGTGGGGCGAGTTGGGCGAAGCCTTTCGCGCCCTCCATGGCGACGAATCGCTGCGCGCCGTCATTCTGCGCGGCGCGGGGGAGCGGGCGTTCTGCCCCGGCGCGGACATCTCGGAATTTTCCGATGCGCGCGCCACGGCGACGCAGGCGCGCAGTTACGGCGATCTCATCAAGGCGACGCTCGAGGCCATCCGCTTCTGCCGCCATCCCACGGTCGCGATGATCCACGGCCCCTGCACCGGCGGCGGGCTCGAACTCGCGACCATGTGCGATCTCCGTATCGCGGGCGAATCCGGCCGCTTCGGCATTCCCATAAACCGAATCGGCGTCGTGCTCGGTTATCCGGAGTATCGCGCATTCATCGAGCTTGTGGGCCGGGCCGTGGCGCTCGAACTGCTGCTGGAAGGCAAGGTGATCGGCGCGGCCGAGGCGCTGGCCAAGGGGCTCGTCAACCGGGTCGTGCCCGATGCCGCG
>CAZUYG010000681.1:0-2696 GCA_964624265.1 uncultured Candidatus Odyssella sp. | reverse complement strand
TTCGCCGCGCATTGGCAAGATACGCTGAAATTCCTCGGCATCCTGACCGGGGAGTGGCCGAAAATCCTCGCCGCCGAAGGCGCGCTCGACCCCGCCGCGCACCGCAACCGTCTGCTCGAAGCGCAGGCCGCGGCGTGGCGCGCGAAGCCGCCGGCCGGCCCCGTCATCGCCGCCGGCTCGACCGGCAGCATTCCGGCCACCGCCGATCTCATCGCGACAATCGCGGCGCTGCCGCAGGGCCTGATCGTTCTGCCCGGCCTCGACACCGGGCTCGACGACGCGGCGTGGAACGAAGTGCTCGAGGCGCCGAGCCACCCGCAGCACGGCCTGGCGCGGCTGCTCGCGCGGCTCGATCTCGCGCGCAAGGACGTGCTGCCCTGGGATGGCAGCGGAGCCGCGCCGGAAGGAATCGATCCGCCGTTCGTTTCCGGCGCACGCTTGCGGGTGCTCTCGGCCGCGCTGCGTCCGGCCGCGGCGCCGGCGCGGCGCCCGGGCGAGGGCTTGAGCGCCGAAACCGTCTCGCAAGCCTTCGCCAGCGCCGTCACCTACCTCGAATGCGCCAATCCGCGCGAAGAAGCGGGCGCGATCGCGCTGGCGCTGCGCGAGGCGCTCGATGATCCCGCCGCCACCGCCGCGCTGGTGACGCCCGACCGCGACCTTGCGCGGCGCGTAGCGGCCGCGTTGCAGCGCTGGCGGATCGAAATCGACGACTCGGCCGGCACGCCGCTCGCCGCGTCGCCGCCGATGACGTTCCTGCGCCTCGTGCTCGAGGCCGCCCACGAAGAATTCGCGCCGGTTCCGCTGCTCGCGTTGTTGAAGCACCCGCTGGCCGCCTGCGGGATGGCGCCGGGCGCGCTGCGCGCCCGCGCGCGCGCGCTCGAGGATGCGGCGCTGCGCGGCCCGCGCCCGCCGCCCGGCCTCGAAGCGCTGAGGCGGGTGGGGAAAGGCGCGGACTGGATCGGCGATCTCGCGCGCCGCGTGGCGCCGCTCACCAATGCCCTTGCCGCGCCGAGCCAGCCGCCCGAAGCGCTGCTGCGCGCGCATATCGCGGCGGCCGAAGCGCTGGCCGCCGACGAAGGAGCCAAGGCGGACGGCGACGGCGCCGCGCGACTCTGGGCCGGCGAGGCCGGCGAAGCGGCGGCCCGCTTCCTCGACGAGCTGGCGCCGGCGCTGCGCGACATGGCGCCGATCCGGCCCGCCGACTACCCCGAATTGCTCGAGGCGCTGCTCTCCGGCGCCGTGGTGCGCCCGCGCTACGGCACGCATCCGCGCCTCGCGATCCTCGGCCCGCTCGAGGCGCGGCTGCAGCGCTTCGATCTGATGATCCTGGGCTCGCTCAACGAGGGCGTCTGGCCGGCCACGATCGCGGCCGATCCCTGGATGAGCCGCCCGATGCGCAAGGAGTTCGGCCTGCCGCTGGCCGAGCGCCGCATCGGGCTTTCCGCGCACGATTTCGTGCAGGCGGCGATGGCGCCGCGCGTGATGCTGACCCGCTCCTTGCGCCAGAACGGCCAGCCGACTCGGCCCTCGCGCTGGCTGCTGCGCATCGAAGCCGAGCTGGAAGGCCTGGGGCTGTTCGCCGCGAACTCGCCCCACAAGCTCGCCTCGTGGCGCAGCGAGCACTATCAGCGCATCGCGCGCGCGATCGATGCCGATCCGCCGCGGCCGGCCGCGCGGCCGGCGCCGTGCCCGCCGCCCGCGGCGCGGCCGCGCCGCATCTCGGTGACGCAGGTGGAGCTGTGGCGGCGCAATCCCTATGCGATCTACGCGCGCTACGTCCTCAATCTCTCGCCGCTCGAAGCGCTCGACGCCGATCCCTCGGCCGCCGATCTCGGCACGGCGCTGCACAAGGCGCTGGCCGCCTTCGTGAATCGCCTGACCGGCAAATCCCTGCCGGCGGACGCGTTCGGGCTGCTCATGCGCGATGCGGAGAAAGCGCTTGAGTCCTTGCTCGACCGCCCCGGCGTCTGGGCGTTCTGGCGCCCCCGCTTCGAGCGCATCGCGCGCTGGTTCGTCGCCACGGAGGCGGAACGGCGCGCCGCGGGCACGCTGCCGGTCGTGATCGAAACGAAAGGAACGCTCGATTTCGCGGCGCCGCGAGGCCCGTTCACGCTGAGCGGCACCGCCGACCGCATCGACCGCCGGCACGACGGCACGCTGGCGGTCATCGACTACAAGACCGGCGTGATCCCGCGGACCGAAGACGTCGTGCTCGGCTTCGCGCCGCAGCTCACCCTCGAGGCGGCGATGGCCGAGGGCGGCGCGTTCGGCAAGCTCGCGGGCAAGGTGGCGGCGCTGGAATATTGGCGCCTGGCCGGGCGCGAGGGCGGCGAGATCAGGCCGGTGAAGGCCGATGCGGCGACGCTGATCGCGGAGGCGCGTGCGGGCTTCCAGGCGCTCGCGGCGCTCTACGACCGGGCGGACAAAACCTATCCCGCCTCGCCGCGCCCGGCGCGCGCGGCGCGCTTCGACGACTATGTGCAGCTCGCGCGCACGCAGGAATGGCTCGGGCGATGAACGACGCGCGCGGAATCGCCGAGCAAAAAGCCAAGGCGGTCGCCGACCGGGAGCAGCGGCGCGCCGCCGATCCGCGCGCCTCGGCCTGGACCTCGGCCAGCGCCGGCACCGGCAAGACGACCCTTCTGGTGAGCCGCGTTCTGCGCCTCCTCGTCGAGGGCGTGCGGCCCGAGCGCATT
>CAZUYG010000680.1:0-2698 GCA_964624265.1 uncultured Candidatus Odyssella sp. | reverse complement strand
CTCGCCGGCCGCCGCTGCCACGGCGGCGCGAAGTTCATTCACGGAATAAAGGGTGGAGCCATTGTCGTAGAGCAGAAAGGCATCGGCCCCGTGCGCACGACGGTAAAAGCGTGCCCAGTCGGCGACCCACAAGAGATCGTTGTTCTTGTTGATCGTCACGATCGCGCGGCGGCCGGCAAACAAGTCGCAGTGGTTGGGTTGGATCGTCAGCGGCGGCAAGGCCGCGGGAAGCCCGGAAATCAGGAGCTGCCGCGCCTTCGCGCCGCAGCGGATCCGCCAGTGCGCGAGGCGGGGCCGCTCCAGCAGCGCAAACGGAAGTCGCGCGCCGCCCGCGTCGGCTCTGACGCTCATCTGCCGCATTTTCGGTCCGAGATCGAGCGGCGGCGGTCCGACCGCCAGCGCGTGTACGCCGGCAGGGTCGCGGAACACGTCGTAGAACACCGTGCAATCGTCGAATCTGGCGAGGTAGGATTCGTCGCGCAGATGCGGCGGCCGCGGCGGCGAACGGCGCCACGGGCCGCCTTCGGGCACGGCGAAACTCGTGAGGCGGTGCATGCGATCTCCCGCGGCGGCGGCGACAGGATCGGGAAATCGGGGCTCGGCGTCCAGACCCGCGTGCCTCGACAGCGGCGGCGTTTCCGCCTAGCTTGCCCGGCGCCTGCGGGGGCGGGCCCACCCGATGGCATCAACAGGAGCAGCATGACCGGGATTGCGATACTGGACGTGGCCTTGGGCCTCGTCTTTGTCTACCTGTTGCTTGGACTGCTCTGCACCGCCGTCACGGAATGGATCGCGCATGGCACGCGCCTGCGCGCCCGCACGCTCAAAGCGGGCATCGAATCCCTGCTTGCGGATGCGAAGTTCCGGCGCGTCACCGAGGAACTTTACAAGCATCCGCTGATCGGCGGCCTGAAGCACGGCGAACGCGACCCCTCCTACGTATCGGGCGCCTTGTTCGCGAAGGCGTTCCTGGCGCAGACGGAGCGGAAGCTCGCCGCGATCGGCGCCGATCTCTCCGCCGGAAGCTTTCTTGCCAACATCGACCGCATCGTCGAGAAATTCGATCAGATCAAAATGGAGATCTATCGCAAGGGCCAAATCGTGGCCCAGCGGGTCTCCGAGGCGGAGCAGGTGCTGGAACAGCTCCGCCAGCGCGAGCGCACGCTGCGCAAGAGCGGCGCGACCGCCGGTGAGCTCGCCACGGCCGAGCACCAGCTCGCCACCGGCGAGGATGTCGCCAAGAACGCGAAGCGCGAGCAGGACGACTACGCGAAGGACTATCTCGGCTATGCCGGCACGCTCGAGCAGAAGATGGGGCAGCTCGAGGCCGAGCAGGTGTGCTACCGCCACATCGCCGAGGTCCTCAAGAGTTTCGTCACGTCCGAGGGCGCCACGATCGGCGAGCTCGAGGGCTATCTCGCCGGCTGGTACGAGCAGGCGATGGTCCGCGTGTCCGCCTGGTATCGCCGGCGGGCGGCGATGATCGCGCTCGGCGCCGCCGCGGCGGCGGCCCTGCTGTTCAACGCCGACACGATCGGCATGGCGCGCAACATCTGGATCGACAGCGAGATCCGCGACGTGATCCGCCGCGCCGCCGACAGCACGGCCGGGCGCTGCACGCCGGCCGAGATCCGCGCCAGCGACCGGCCCGGCTGCTCGATCGACGAGCTGATTCAGACGATCGATGCGCGCCGCCGCCTGCCGCTCGGCTGGCACGCCGACGCGATGCCGCTCGCGCGCAATTTCTGCCCCGAGGGCGCGCCGCTGCGCGCCCGCCGCGAGGAAGCGCGGCGGATCGCCGGCGACGCCGCCCGCTCGGTCGCGGACCGCGCCGACGCGGAGGTGCGCGGCAACCGCGCCGAAGCCCAGCTCGCCGCGGCCTGCTCGCCGCGCGTGATGGATTATCTGCTCTGGCTGTTCGGCATCGGCTTGAGCGTGCTGGCCGTGTCGTTCTTCGCGATGGTCTGGTTCGACGTGCTGAAGCGCTTCGTCACGCTGCGCAGCGCGGGCCATCCGCCGCCGCGCGGTGCCGGGTGAGCGCCCGTCAGATCATGACGCACAGCGCCAGCGTGCCCCGCATGCACATGATGAAGAACATCCAGAGATAGGGCCTTGCGGCCTCACGCCACGACGAGACCGAGCGGCGCCTTCGACAGCGGCTCGGCGCCTGCCGCGGTCACGAGCGAGGTGCGGCCCAAAGTCATCGCCAGCCCTGCCTCGCTGTCGAAAATGATCATGTGCAGGAAGAACACCATGCCGGGCCGCATGATCACCGGATTGCCGGCATAGAACATCGGCCAATCCATCCAGTTCGGCGCGAAGGTCGTGCCCAGCGAATAGCCGCAGGCGTTCAGCCGGTGTTCGTTCATGCCGTGTGCGTCGATGACGCGGACATGGGCGTCGAACACGTCGGCCATCGGCGCGCCCGGCTTCATCGCGGCTTCGCACGCCGTCAGCGCCTCGCGCGCCGCGTCGTACATCTTCATCTGCCGCGCCGGCGGCGCGCCGATGCAGATCGTGCGCATCAGGCAGGCGTGATAGTGGCGATACACGCCAGCGAATTCGAGCGTGAGCTGATCCTGCGCGTCGAGATGCCGGCGGCCCGTGAAGTAGCGGCAGAGCAGGGCGTCGCGGCCCGAGCCGATGATGGTTTCGTTCGCCGGGTCGTCGCCGCCGCCGCGGAACACGGCGCTCTGCA
>CAZUYG010000679.1:1529-2701 GCA_964624265.1 uncultured Candidatus Odyssella sp. | reverse complement strand
TACTACAGAAAGGATGGAATCGTTCGCGACGTCCTCGCCAGGCACGACAAAACCAAAGAACCTCTCTACGCTGCCGGAGACGAGAGAGTGATCATCTCGGCGCATGATGCGCTCAAGCTGGGACTCATCGATTGGATGCCTCTCAAACCCCCGCCCGCCGGAGGAAAACCGCTCGAGCCGCCGGCGATCAATCCGTTTCCAGCGCCGGACTGGCAGCGCGCGGGTGGCAGAATTCTTGGCCAGGCGGTTCGACGCTTGCCGGTCGTGAGCCTGATTCCCTTCGCACTTGATGCGGGTGAACGGGTTATTCGCCGAATGAACGATGACATTGCGGCCAGCGTTTTCGCGCCGACTCCGAAAGACGCGGAGCCAACGTGGCGGTGACCGCTCCTTGCCCGACAGGCTGGCGCGGAAGCCGGCGATGAAACCCCGGACGGAGGTGCTGGCCTTCGTCGCGCTGGTCCTGACGCCCTTCGCGATCGCGGCGTCGCTGCCCTTCGTTTCCGAGCGGTTCGAGCACATCGAGTTTCCGCGATGTGTTCCGGGGAAAAGCGTTCCCTGGTGGGATCTGGAACTGTGGCGGACGTGGTGCGAGATTGCCGAGCGCAAGGGGCCGGGCCCTGCCTACGCGAGCACCGGGTTTCGCGCCATGCTCATCCGGCCGTGCGCGGCCTTCCGCATGCTGGAGCGAGGCGCGGAACTCGGCGACGGCGAAAGCTACGCCGGAATGGGGCACATGCTGCGCAGTGGCTCGTGCGTCCGTGCCGACGAGTCGCGCGCGATCGAAGCATACGAAGCAGCAGTAAGACTGCGATCGCCGTTGGGCTCGTCGAGCCTTCAAGATGTCTACGACAAGCGGGCAAAGCGCGGCGATGGCGATCCCATCGAGGCGGCGAAATGGGCTTTTGCCGATCCTCTCATCTTCGGCATCTCCGAGGAGTATGCGCGTGACTATGGCCAGCGCCTTGGCTTGTCGCCGGCGCAGATCGAGGAGGCACGCGAACGAATGCGTCGCTGGATCGACGTGAACAAGGTCCCGACGCAGAAATAGCGGCTGCGACGCGGGCTCGGCGAATGTGCGCACCGGACGCGCAAAAGCCCGGAAATGCCGGTGTGCACCCCGGCATTTACCGGCATGCGTCCGGCTTTTCCGGGCTTTTCGGGCCGGAAAA
>CAZUYG010000679.1:0-1429 GCA_964624265.1 uncultured Candidatus Odyssella sp. | reverse complement strand
ATCTCGCGCGCGCCGCCGACGCACTCGGTCACGTCCTGTCCCGTCATCTCGAAATGCACGCCGCCCGCATGGGTACCCTCTCCATGGTGTACCCCAAAAAATCCGCGCACCTCCTTGAGGATTCGGTCGAACGCACGCGTCTTGTAGCCGTTGGAGGCCTTGATCGTGTTGCCGTGCATCGGATCGCACGACCACAGCACCTTCTTGCCTTCGCGCTTCACCGCGCGCACCAGCGGCGGCAGCGACTTTTCCACCTGATCGGCGCCCATGCGCGCGATCAGCGTCAGGCGCCCCGGCACGTTGGCGGGGTTGAGCGTGTCGATCAGGCGCAGCAGCTCGTCGATCTTCGTCGTCGGCCCGCATTTCAGGCCGAGCGGATTGTTCACGCCGCGCAGGAATTCGACATGCGCGCCGTCGGGCTGGCGCGTGCGGTCGCCGATCCACAGCATGTGGGCCGAGCAGTCGTACCAATCGCCGGTGAGGCTGTCGCGCCGCGTCAGCGCCTGCTCGTAGGGCAGCAGCAGCGCCTCGTGCGAGGTGAAGAAGCTCGCTTCCTTCACCTGCGGCACCGATTCCGCCGTGATGCCGCATGCTTCCATGAAGATCAGCGCGGAATCGATGTTGCTGGCCAGCGCCTCGTAGCGCGCGCCGGCCGGGCTGTCTTTCACGAAGTCGAGGTTCCACTTGTGGACCTTGTGCAGGTCAGCATAGCCGCCGAGTGCAAACGCGCGCAGCAGATTGAGCGTCGAGGCCGAGCGGAAATAGGCTTCCACCATGCGCTCGGGATCGGGCCGGCGCGCCTCGGGCGTGAACTCCATCTTGTTGATGATGTCGCCGCGATAGGCGGGCAGGGAGACGCCGTTCTGCTCCTCGGTGTTCGCCGAGCGCGGCTTCGCGAACTGGCCGGCGAGGCGGCCCACCTTCACCACCGGCAGGCCGGCGCCATACATCAGCACGACCGTCATCTGCAGCAGCACCTTGAAGGTGTCGCGGATGTTGTCGGCCTTGAATTCGGCGAAGCTCTCGGCGCAATCGCCGCCCTGCAGCAGGAACGCCTTGCCCTCGGCCGCGCGCGCGAGCTGCGCGGTGAGGTCGCGCGCCTCGCCGGCGAACACCAGCGGCGGAAACGCGGCCAGGCGCTGCTCGACCGCGGCGAGCGCGGCGGCATTCGGATAATCGGGCATCTGGAGCGCGGGCTTCGCGCGCCAGGCGGCGGGGGTCCAGGGGCTCGGCATCGTCGTATTCCTGAGGCTGCGGTATCGGCCTCTCCTTACTCCAAACCGGCGCCTGGGGGAAATGACGGCGCTCACGCCGCGGCCGGCCGGCGTGCCCGGCTGGCGGGGCCCGGCGGCGGCGCCTATGATGCCGCGATCGTCGAGGAAATCGGGGCATGGCGGCCGAAAATCCGTTCTCGGTGCTGTCTTACATC
>CAZUYG010000678.1:0-2706 GCA_964624265.1 uncultured Candidatus Odyssella sp. | reverse complement strand
CGGCATGCTGACCGCCGTCGTCGCGCGGCCGCCATTGTTCGGCGCGGCCGTGAAATCCTTCGACGCCGCCAAGGCCCGGCAGGTGCCCGGCGTGCGCCACGTCGTGCAGATCCCGACCGGCGTCGCCGTCGTCGCCGAGAACACCTGGGCGGCGCTCAAGGGGCGCGATGCGCTCGTAATCCAGTGGGACGAGAGCAAGGCCGAAAAGCGCGGCACGAACGAACTCCTGGCGGAGTATCGGACGCTCGCCGGGCAGCCGGGCAACGTCGCCAAGAAGCGCGGCGACGTCGCCGCCGGCTTCGCCGGGACCGCGAAAACGCTCGAGGCGCGGTTCGATTTTCCCTACCTCGCGCATGCGCCGATGGAGCCGCTCGATTGCGTCGTGCGGCTCACGCCGTCGGGCTGCGAGATCTGGGCCGGCGATCAGTTCCAGACCGTCGACCAGCTCAACGCCGCCAACGTGCTCGGCTTGAAGCCGCAACAGGTGAAGATCAACACCGTGTTCGCCGGCGGCAGTTTCGGCCGGCGCGCGAACACGATGTCCGACTACGTCGTCGAGGGCGTGCAGATCGCGAAGGCGGTGCGCGGGGTCGCGCCGGTCCGGCTGATCTGGACGCGCGAGGACGACATCCGCGGCGGCCGCTACCGGCCGCTCGCGCATCACTGGCTCAAGGCCGCGCTGGATGCGAACGGCATGCCGGCGGCGTGGCATCATCGCATCGTGACGCAGTCGATTCTCGGCGGCACGCCGTTCGAGGCGATGCTGGTCAGGAACGGCATCGACGGAACCTCCGTCGAGGGCGCGACGAACCTTCCCTACGCGATCCCGAATTTCCAGGTGGAGCTGCACACCGCCAAGGCCGGCGTGCCGGTGCTGTGGTGGCGCTCGGTCGGCTCGACGCACACCGCGTTCTCGACCGAGGTGATGATCGACGAGCTGGCGCGCGCCGCCGGCAAGGATCCGGTCAACTACCGGCTCACGCTGCTCAAGGACCATCCGCGCCACGCGGCCGTGCTGGCGCTGGCGGCCGACAAGGCGGGCTGGGGCAAGGCGCTGCCGCAGGGCCGCTTCCACGGCGTCGCGGTGCACGAGGCGTTCAACAGCTATGTCGCCGAGGTCGCGGAGGTGAGCGTCGCCGGCGACGGCAGCTTCAAGGTCGAGCGCGTCGTCTGCGCGGTCGATTGCGGCATCGCCGTGAATCCCGACGTGATCCGCGCACAGATGGAAGGCGGCATCGGCTTCGGCCTGTCGGCCGCGCTGGCCGAGCAGGTGACGATCGACGGCGGCAAGGTCGTGCAGTCGAATTTCCACGACTACACGCCGATGCGCATCGCGGACATGCCGAAGGTCGAGGTGCACATCATCCGCTCGAACGCGGCGCCGACCGGCGTCGGCGAGCCCGGCGTGCCGCCGATCGCGCCCGCCGTGGCCAACGCGCTGGCCGTGGCCCGCGCCAAGCCGGTGCGGTCGCTGCCGCTGCGGGCGTAGCGCCCTGCCGCCGGGTGGCGTCCCCGCTTTCGCGGGGGCTGCTAATCTGGTTTTGTACGCCGGCTGATGATGGGCGTGCGAAATCGGAGGCGACACAGGTGAAGCTGAAAGCTCTCGCAATGGCGGCGCTGGTATGGGCCGGCGCGCCCGCGGCCGCGCAAACGCCGGCCGAGATCGATGCGGCGCGCGCGGCGTTCCTGCGCGCGGCTCCGGTCTTCCAGCATCCGCGCTGCACGAACTGCCACAACCGCGGCGAGGGTCCGCAGCAGGGCAATACGCCGCGCGCGCACATCTCGAACGTCAAGCGCGGGCCGGAAGGCCGCGGCGAGGCGGGGCGCCTCTGCACCGCATGCCACAAGGCCGCGAACACCGCCGGCGGCACCATGCCGGGCGCGCCCGACTGGCGCATGCCCGCGCCCGGCCGCGCCGGCTGGAACGGCCTCACGCCGGCGGAGATCTGCGCGGCGCTCAAGGACCCCGCGCGCAATTCCGGGCTCAACCCCGATCAGCTGGTCGAGCACATCGCCAAGGACGCGCTCGTGGCCTGGGCGTGGTCGCCGGGCGGCATCCGCAGCAAGCCGCCGCTCGCGCGCGACGCATTCATCGAGCTCATGCGCACCTGGCGCGCCGGCGGCGCGCCGTGCCCGGGCTGATGCGGCTCAGCGGATTTCGGCTTCGCCGCGGAAGATCGCCTTCTCGAAATCGGTGATCAGCGCATCGATGCGAATCTGCCAGCGGCCCGGCAGAGTGATCTCGGCGATGTCGGCCGCGAATTTTCCGGGCGCGAGTGGCGCAAGCTTCGCGGTCAGGCCCTCGATTCCCGCACCGGGCAGCGCAAACTCGAGCGTCGCTTCGAGCGGCGCGAGCACCTCGCCGTTGCGCTTCGCGAACGATACGGTCAGCGTGTTGCGGCCTGGCTTCGCCGGGTAGATCTCGACGGCGGCGACGCGCTCGCCTGCTTCGAGCCGCAGCACGGCGCCGGCGGGAGCGGCGGCGTGGCGATGATGGCCGTGCGCGTGGCCGGCATGCGGATCGGTGTGCGCGAGTAGCGCCGCGAGCGCGACCACGCCCGACATCAGCACCGCTTCGAGCACGATCGCGTGGCGGAGCCGCCGCGCGGCGCCGCCGCGCGCCAGCGCCGGCGTCAGCACGAGTTTGTTGCGCGCGGCGATGAAGACGAGCAGGGCCGCACCGATGAGCTTCGCGACCACGAGCCG
>CAZUYG010000677.1:0-2706 GCA_964624265.1 uncultured Candidatus Odyssella sp. | reverse complement strand
GCGTCGCCGCCCCAGCCTCGGCGGCGACTGTGCCGGTGTTCGAGCCGATGATTCCAGCCGCGTCGCCTAGCGTGCCACCGGAAGATCCCCCCACGGCTGGCCCCACTACCGCAGGTGCCGTGCTCGACGACCCACCAATGACGCCGCCCATGGCACCACCACCGCTGCCACCACCACCCGCAGCCCCCGCGCCGCCACCTAGCGCAGGCCCCAGAGCCGCACCCGCAGCACCGCCGAGGAAGCCGGTACCGAACCCGATCGCGCCCGCCTTCAGTGCGCCCGTGACCCACTTGCCGGGGTCGTCCCACGGCGTCTCGCCAGAGACGAAGCCCTTGATGTCATGCGCGAGTCCCGCCGCTCCAGCGGCGACGCCCGCCGCGATCAATGCTGGTACGACCCACGCCACGCTTGACTCCTTACACCGAAATCGGCATATCTGTCTCGTCGTTCACCAAACGATCAGCAATCTCCACCGCAGCAGCGCCTCGCGATTCGTCGCGGGGCGTTGCTGTTTGGAAGTCACGACGCACGTGGACGCCGACCACGCGGAAGCCGCGGCGCAGGACTGACTCGAGTCCGGCCGGGTTGTCGCGGGCGGCGATCCCGTCCACGTAGCGGTAGCCCATGCGGTAGGCGTGCTCCTCGGCGAACTTCCGAAGCGCGCACGACACATGGTCGCGCCGTGCCGGGGGCACGACGTAGGTGCCGAGCCCCTCCACCTTCGTTGGAGGCGAGTGCGGCAGATGCACCCACGCGCAGAAGCCGACCAGGTCGCCGTCCTGCTCCGCAACCACCACCGCCTCCCCGGCGCGGATGCCGTAGAGCAGGAGCTCGCAGAGGAGACGCTCGTTGCGCTCGGTGCCGTGCTGCTCGGTTTCGAGCGAGTAGGCGATCGCGAGCGCATTGAGGCGCGGAACGTCGTCGGTGTTGGCGAGGCGGATCCTCACGGCACCCAGTCTCGCATGTAGTCGTAGCCCTGCGAGGCCGCGTTCGCGCCCTGCCCGCCGAGAGCCCAGTTCATGCCGGCGTTCGCCACCGCGCCGCCCAGGTTGGAATCCCAGAACGAGCGCGGCTGCGAGTAGTTGCCGCTCGGTGCGGTCGTGCCGGTCGCGATGCGGAGCTGCGTCTCCCACGGCTGCATGCCGGCCTGGATCATCTGGTTCAGGCGGTCCTGCTGGATCTGCCGCTGCGCGTTCGCAAGCTGCAGCGCCTGATTGAGCGACGACTGCTGCGTCTGGTCGCGGTTCTGCTGCAGCATGAGCCAGTCGCGCAACGCCTGCGACTGCCCCGCGTTCTCCATCTGCAGCGCATTCTGGTTGTACGCACCGGAGCGGTTCAGCATGTCGAACAGCGCCGACTGATCGTTTTGGTTCTTCGCGTAGCGGTTCTGCATCTGCTGCGACCAGAGCGCCTGTTCGTTTTGCCGATTGGCCTGGTTCATCTGGAACTCGTCGCCGAGCCCCGCGAGCGCAGCCTGCCCCATCTGCTGCGAGTACTGCCCGTACCCCTGCGCACCGATCTGCGAGCCGAGGTTGATCGCCGACGCGCGGCGGTTCGCCTCGCGGTCGGTGTAGTCGGCCATCGTGCGGTTCTTGTCGCGGATCGCCTGCTCGCGCGCAGCGTTCGACGCCTGCAGCATCTGGAGCTGACCAGCACCGCTGCGGCCGAGGCCCGCGGCCTCCATCGACTGGCTGATCTCGGGAAGCTGGTTGCCGAGCGAGAGCTCCATCTCGCGGTCGATGTTGCGGTTGAGCTGCCTGATGTTCGTATCGGCGAGTGCGTTGGTCTGGTCGACGCCGCGCTGCCCGTAGAAGTCGGCAGCGCCGGGGCCGCCGGTCGCGTCACGCATCGTCGAGAGGTAGTCGCCCGCGTTCGGCTGCGCGTAGGGTGAGTCCTGATTGAGGGCGCGCAGACCCGACATCGCCTGATAGGGATCGAGCCAGCGGTCCTGGTTCAGGTTGTTTCTGATGCCGAGCGCAGCCTGGAACATCGACGTGTGCCACGGGTCAGTGACACCGCCGTAGGGGTCGCGCTCGGCACCGTAGTCGCGCGACACGCGCAGCCCGGTCTGCTTGAGCGGCGAGTTGAGCGTGACGCCATCAGGGCCGACAACATCGGTCGCGTTCCACTGGTCCCAGCGCGCCCGCCAGCCGCCCTCGCCGGTCTGCGGGTCGCCGGCGTAGCGGCGCATCGCCTCGTTCGCGCCCATGCCGAGGATGTCGGGCGCGTCCACCGTGCCGTAGCCGAGGCGCAGCGCGTTCCACGCGTCGATCGACGACGCGTTTGGGCCCCGCGGATCGAGGTTCCCGTTCTGGTCGTAGATGTCGAAGACGCCGTTCGGCGAGACCGGGTAGTTGTGGCTGTCGTAGCCCGGCCCCCAGATGCCGCTCGCGACACCGGAGCCAATAGGTACGACGTATCCCGACGCTGCGTTCGCCATGACTCAGTCCCTCAGAGTCCGATCCAGTTGGGAGCTCCCTGCGGCTGCAGGCCGAGGTAGTTCTGCATCTGCGCGTAGTTCATGCCGCGCCCGCCACCCATCGGCGAACCGCCGAACATCTGCCACATGCCGCCGTTGTCGTAGGGCATCGAGTAGTTGCCAGAGTCGAACGGCGAGTAGCCCGGCCGCGAGTAGCCGCCGAAGGGATTGCCGCCCTGCGGCATCCCACCGCCGGGGTACATCATGCCCGTCTCGCCGCCGCCCAT
>CAZUYG010000676.1:0-2712 GCA_964624265.1 uncultured Candidatus Odyssella sp. | reverse complement strand
GAATGTGCTCCTGGCGCGTCCGTGGCGCATTTCTTCTTCGCCTCCGTCCATCGCCCGCTCAGTTGAGCCGCGAGGGTGCCGCGGCCTCTTCGCGCGGCAGCAGCGCGAGCGGGCTGGCCTGGTGGTGGACCATCTTCCAGCCGCCGTCTTCGCGCGCGAACATGTTGGTGGCGGCAAGCACGCCTTCGCTCAGCACCTCGTGGCACACGACGAACGCGACGTCGCCGAGCACGAACGCCTTCTCGTTGCGGCACACGATGTTCGGTGCCGACGGACTTTCCACGATCTGCCGCCAGCTGCGCATGACCGCCGCGCGTTCGGTGAGCGCATCCCAGCCCGGATGGATGCAGGCGACCGGCCGCGTGCGCGACCACAAGCGATCGATGGCGGCGAAATCCCGCTGGCCGAAGGCGCGATAGAACTCGCGGGTCGCGGCGACGACCTCGGTGGCAGCGTCGGATGTCATGCGCCCGGCTCTCGCGCTCGGTAATGCCGATGTACGTGGAGCCGAAAAGTGTCGGCCAAGCGGCGCGGCCTGGCAAGAGGCCGAGAGCGGTTTCGGCCCCCTATGCCGGCACCACCGCCGTCGTCTCGATCTCGACCTTCGCGTCGGCTTCCATGAGCCCTTTGATTTCGATGCAGGCGATGCACGGGAACACGCGGCCCATGATGTCGCGCCAGGCTTCGCCGACGCCCTTGAGGTTCGCGAGATATTCGGCCCGGTCGGTGACGTACCAAGTCTGGCGCACCATGTGCTCCGGCTTGGCGCCGCCCTCGGCCATGATCGCGACGATGTTCTGGAGCGCCTGACGGAACTGGCCGACGAAATCCTTGGCGTCGAATTTCTCGGTCAGCGGGTTCCAGCCCACTTCGCCGGCCACGAACACGAATTTTCCCTCGGCCGCGATGCCGTTCGAGTATCCTTTGGGGCGCGGCCAGCCCGGCGGCAGCAGCGTTCGCATCTCGTGGCCTCCGTGCGTGCCCTTTTGCCCCAGGGGCCGGTGGCACGCCTCGCTTGAAAGTTTAGGTCTATATATTTTAGACTTAAAACAATTTCCGGACGGCTGCAAGCCATGACCCCTTCCCCGAGCGCCGATTCCTCTCCCGATCTCAAGCCCTTCACCGGCCAGCATGCGCTCGTGACGGGCGGCGCGCGCGGCATCGGCGCCGCCATTTCCGAGCATCTCGCGGCGCGCGGCGCGGCGGTGACGCTGCTCGGCCGCAGCGCCGCGCCGCTCGAAGAGCACAAGGCGCGGCTCGTCTCGCGCTACGCGGTTCCGGTGACGGCGGTCAGCGCCGACATCACCGATGCGGCGCAAGTGGCGGCCGCGTTCGCCGCGGCGGTGAAGGCGCAGGGGCCCGTGCAGATCCTGGTGAACAATGCGGGGCGCGGCGAGAGCATGCCGCTGAAACGCATGGACCTCGCCTTCCTCAACAAGATGCTGGCGATCAACGTGGCCGGCGCGTTCCTGTGCATCCAACAGGTGCTGCCGGCGATGACCGAGGCGAAATACGGCCGCATCGTGAACGTCGCCTCCACCGCCGGCCTGATCGGCTATCGCTACGTCTCGGCCTATGTCGCCTCGAAGCACGCGGTGGTGGGCCTCACCAAGGCGATGGCGCTCGAGCTGGCGAAAACCGGCATCACGGTCAATGCCGTGTGCCCCTCCTATGTCGAGACCGACATGACGAAGGACACGGTCGCCAACATCATCGCGAAGACCGGCCGCAAGGAAGCCGACGTGCGGGCGGAGCTCACGCAGTTCAATCCGCAGGCACGCATGATCCAGCCCGAGGAAGTGGCGAGCGTCGTCTCGTGGCTCGCCTTGCCCGGGTCGCACTCGATCACCGGCCTTCAGATCCCCGTGGCCGGCGGAGAGGTGATGTAATGGCCGTATCCGCTGCCATTTCCGCCCCGCATGACCGCGAAACCGCGCTCACCAAGGACGACCGGCTCGATCTCCGGGTGTGGTTCCGCCTCCTGACGTGCGCGACGCTCATCGAGCGCAGCGTGCGCCAGGGCCTGCGCGAGGAGTTCGGCATCACCTTGCCGAAATTCGACCTGCTCTCGCAGCTCGATCGCGCCGCCGAAGGCCTGACGATGGGCGAGCTTTCGCGCCGCCTGATGGTGACGAACGGCAACGTGACCGGCCTCATCGACCGCCTCGTGACCGAGGGCCTCGTCGCGCGCCAGCCGGCGCCCCATGACCGGCGCGCGCAGCTCGTGCGCTTGACGCCGGCCGGCAAGCAGGCGTTCGATGCGATGATCCCGAAGCACCAGGATTTCATCGCCGATCGCTTCGACGGCCTCTCGCGCGCCGAGCTCGCCGATCTGCACCGGCTGCTCGGCAAGCTCAAGACGTCGTTCGAGGCTTTCGAGAACCAGAACGAGAAACGAAAGGACGAGAAATGAGCGCACGCCCCGTCACCGATATCGGCCGCATCTTCGGCCAGATGCTCGCCGACACCGCGCCGACGCGCGGCGCCGACCTGAAGCCGAAGCATTTCGGCTGGACGGTCGAGGGCAAGGTGGCGACGCTGACGCTCAATCGGCCGGAGCGCAAGAATCCGATCACGTTTCAATCCTATGCCGAGATGCGCGACCTGTTCCGCGCGCTCTGCTATGTGACCGACGTGAAAGCCGTCATCGTCACCGGCGCGGGCGGCAATTTCTGCTCGGGCGGCGACGTGCACGAGATCATCGGCCCGCTG
>CAZUYG010000675.1:0-2715 GCA_964624265.1 uncultured Candidatus Odyssella sp. | reverse complement strand
TGATCCGCGTCGAGCATCGTGCCCTGCGCGCCCTCGAACAGGATGCGGATGCCGGCGCGGCGCAATTCGTTGAGCCGCGTCGAGACCTGCTCGGCAAAGGGCCGGAGCTTCTGCCCGACCGCGACGAGCGCGTCGAACAGAGCCTTGCGGTCGATCTCGGGCGCGCCGAGCCCGCGGCGCAGCGCGTTGTGATGCGCGAGCAGGCGCGTGATCTTGTCGTCGAGCGCCGTCGCGTCGAACAGATCGCACACGCGGATCGCGCGCCGGCCCACCTTGTCTTCGTAGGCCGGGCCGATGCCGCGGCCGGTGGTGCCGATCTTGGCGGCGCCCGAGGCCTCCTCGCGCAGCCGGTCGAGCTCGCCGTGCAGCGGCAGGATCAGCGCCGCGTTGTCGGCGACGCGGAGATTGGCCGGGCTCACGTCCACGCCCATCGCGCGGATCTTCTCGATCTCGGCCAGCAGCGCCCACGGATCGACGACGACGCCGTTGCCGAGAATCGAAAGCTTGTCCGGGCGCACGACGCCCGACGGCAGCAGCGAGAGCTTGAACGTCTTGTTGCCGATGACGAGCGTGTGCCCGGCATTGTGCCCGCCCTGGAAGCGCACCACGACGTCGGCGCGCTCCGAGAGCCAGTCCACGATCTTGCCTTTGCCCTCGTCGCCCCACTGGGCGCCGATCACTGCGACATTTGCCATGCGGGAATCCAGATGCGGCGCCGCGGGCCGCCGCGCGCCAAGCGAAGATTGCTAACGAAGCGGGCACTCTTAGGCAAGCGCGCCGCGCGGCGTCAGCGCCGCACCCGGAACAGCCTGCCGTCGGCGCTGCCGAAGATCAGATCCGGCGGCCGGCCGGCCTCCGGCGCGACCGGCACGATCGCGGTCGCGACCGGCGCCGGAAGGGCAACGCGCGCCGCCTCGCGCAGGGCGTCGCCGGCGAAGGTGAGCGCGACGAGCGCGCGGCGGTCCTGCGTGGGCAGCACGAGACCGTCGGCGCGGCCGCCGCCGAGCACCGCGGCCATGCCGATCACCGGCGAGCCGATCGTGTGGGTGGCGAAGCCGGGCCGCCGCAGCCGCTCCACGAGCCGACCGCCGGCATATTCGTAGACGACGAGAACGCCGCCGATGTGCGGCGTCTCGACGACGGCGATCTGCAGCCGCTTGCGGCCGAGGCCGAGGAAATCGCCGATGCCGGCCACGTCGAGCCAGCGGTTTGGGCGGCCGAGCGAAGGCGATTCGGCCAGGATCGCGAGCCGCCCGTCGCGCACGCCGAGCACGGCCAGCGCGGCGCCGCGCTCGAGATAGGAGCGGACCAGCACGATCTCGTCGCGTCCGTCGCCGTCGAGGTCGGCCACGCGCGGCACGAGATCCTCGAAAACCGAATCCTCCGGCAGCGCGAAACGCAACGGCGCGCCGCGCAGGTTCTCCGGCGGCCCGGCACCGGGCGGGAAGGCGACGACGGCGCCGGCCTCGATGTCGTCGCCGAGCACGCCATGGCGGTAGCGACGCGTCGGCTCGGCGAGGTAGGCCGCCCCGATGCTGGCGCGTCCGTGCCCCGCGCGGGCGTGCGGGATCGTGCCGGCCGGCGGCGGCGCCTCCGCCGCCCGGCGCATCGCGAGGCGGCCGTCCTGCCACGAAAGCGCGAAGGTTCCGTTCGCCGTGCGCGCCAGCACGGTGCCGGGCGCGGGGCCGGCGGCGATGTCCGCGAGCCGCTCGATGCGCGCGATTTCGATCGCCTCCCAGCGTTCCGCGGCAGCGGCGGCGCTGGCCAGGCAGAGGGCTGCGGCGCCGAGCGCGGCGGCGCGCGTCACGCCGGCCGATCCGCCAGCGGCACGATCTTGCCGTCATGCCACCGGTGCGAGCAGCCGAGGCGGCGAGCCTCGGCGAGCGGATCGCCGTTCGCCTCGGGCTCGAGCCCGGCGACGGTGCGGTGCCCGTTCTCGCGCAGACCCGCGGCCACCTCGGCCGGCGTTCCGAACGGCACGTAGACGCGATCGCCGCCCTTCGGCTCCGGCAATGCCCGCAGGATCGGATCGAGATAGAGCGTGAAGCCGGTGCCGGGCTCCTGCGCGCGACCGCCATCGGCGGCGGCGCCCGCGCGTCCGGCGAGATAGCGCCCGCCGAGCCCGATCTCGCCGCGCACGCCGGCGCGGAAAATCGTGAAGCTCACGCCGGTGTGGTATTCGAGCCCGCGGCTTTCCACCGGATCGATGGTGAAGGCCGTGCCGGGCAGCGCCGAAATCAGCGCGCGCGCGACGGCGCCGAGCCGATCCGCCTCGCGGCGCGCGGCATCGGGCAGCGGAATGCGCGAAAGCTTGTCGAGCGCCGACTCGGCGGTCCCGGCCGCGCGGAGCAGGAGACCGAAGACGGTGGCGCCCTGGCCGAGCGGCGCCGCGGCCACGTCGACACCGGCAGCGTCTTTGCGGTCGAGCGCGGCGCGCACGGCGGCGGCGGCGCGCGCGGGCGCCTCGAGCGCGGCGAGCACGTGCGGCACCAGCGCCGGCACGGTGAGGTCGACCGAGAGCTTCGTGACGCCGATCCGCGTCAGCCCGTCGATGGCCATCGTCACCGCTTCCACGTCGGCCGCCTCGCTCTCCGAGCCGATCAGCTCGGCGCCGATCTGCGTGAACTGCCGCTCGGGGCGGAGCTGCTTGCCTTTCACGCGCAGAACGTCGCCGGCATAGGCGAGGCGCAGCGGGCGCGGCGCGTTGGCGAGGCG